>NZ_JBSGJD010000050.1:0-43373 GCF_053605405.1 Amycolatopsis sp. NPDC003861 | reverse complement strand
AAGGCCCCGTCCGCGGACGGGGCCTTCTTCGTTGTGGAGTGGGCGATACTGGGATCGAACCAGTGACCTCTTCGGTGTGAACGAAGCGCTCTCCCCCTGAGCTAATCGCCCATGTACGAACTTCCACGAAATCCGGGGGGTGGACTCGTGGTGCGCGATACTGGGATTGAACCAGTGACCTCTTCCGTGTCAGGGAAGCGCTCTCCCGCTGAGCTAATCGCGCGCTGCGGAACTTCGTACTGGCGGAAGCATATCGGACGCCTCCGGCGGCCGCGCAGGGGGGCCGGTGACCCGAAATCCGCCTGACAGAAGCGGCCCGAAACGGGCACACTGCGAAGGACGTCCGTTGTTCGCCACGGCCGTCTCCGGCCGACCAGGAGAGTCCCACCCCGATGACCAAAACCGTGTCCACCCCGCCCGCCGACGTGAACCGTGCCCCGGCGCGCTCGGGACTCCTCATCGGGACTCTCGTGCTCTCCGCGTTCGTGATGATCCTCAACGAGACCATCCTGAGCGTCGCTCTGCGGGACCTGACCGTCGACCTGCGGGTGCCGACGACGACCGTGCAGTGGCTGACCAGCGGGTTCCTGCTGACCATGGCCGTCGTCATCCCCACCACCGGGTTCATGCTCGAACGGTTCTCGCCGCGGCAGGTCTTCCTGTTCTCGATGGCGGCGTTCAGCCTGGGCACGCTGCTGAGCGCGCTCGCGCCCGGGTTCGGGCTGCTGATGGCCGGGCGCGTCGTGCAAGCCTGCGGCACCGCCGTGATGCTGCCGCTGCTGATGACCACGGTCATGCGGCTGGTGGCGCCGGAACGGCGCGGCGCGACCATGGGCACGATCACGATCGTCATCGCGGTCGCGCCGGCGATCGGGCCGACCATCGGCGGCGCGGTGCTGCCGCTCGGCTGGCGCTGGATGTTCTGGATCGTGCTGCCGCTGGCGATCGCCGCACTGGTGGCCGGCGGGCTGCTGCTGCGCATCGGCAGCGAGCGCCGTCAGGTACCGCTGGACGTGCCGTCGGTGCTGCTGTCGGCGATCGGGTTCGGAGGGGTGCTGTACGGCCTGTCCTCCAGCGGCGAGCAGGCCGGGGCCGAGCCGGCGGTGCCGGGCTGGGTGCCGATCGTCGTCGGCGTCGCGGCGCTGGTGGTCTTCACCTGGCGGCAGCTGCGGCTGCAGCGCCGGGACCGCGCGCTGCTCGACCTGCGGCCGTTCACCCACCGCAGCTTCGTCGTCGCGCTGGTGCTGACCGGCCTGCTGTTCGTGTGCCTGATCGGCGCCGCGGCGATCCTGCTGCCGCTCTACCTGCAGACCGTGCTGCACACGAGCACGTTCGTCAGCGGGCTGGCGGTGCTGCCCGGCGGTCTGGTGCTGGGCCTGCTGGGCCGCCCGGTCGGCGCGCTGTTCGACAAGGTCGGCAGCCGCCCGCTCGTCATCCCCGGCGCGGCGGCGATGGCCGCTTCGCTGTGGCTGTTCGCGGTGCTGGGGCCGGATTCGCCACTGATCGCGGTGATCGGGATCCACGTGCTGATGATGGCCGGGCTGGGCCTGATGATGACGCCGCTGTTCGCCGAGTCGCTCGGGGTGCTGCCCGAACACCTGTATTCGCACGGCAGCGCGATCCTTTCGACGCTGCAGCAGGTGGCCGGCGCCCTGGGCACGGCGATGTTCGTCACGGTGGCGACCATTGGCAGCCACGACACGACCGCGACCAGCCCGGACGCCTCCGGCCTGCGAGCGGCCTTCATCGTCGCCGGGGTCGTCGGCCTCATCGCCTTCGCCGGCACCTGGCTCATCCGGCGCAGCCCGGTCCCGCAAACCACTTCGCACCACTGAGTCCCGCTTCCACCGGACGAGTGGAAGCGGGACTCCGACGCCGCTACCCGACCTTCGGCGTCGCGCGGACGCCGCTGTGCAGGTAACGCTCCCCCGTCGGCAAGGTGTAGAACGTCGCCGAGATCCACGACCGGGTGCCCGGCTCGCGGAACGCGAACTGCGGGCCGCCCAACGGGATCAGGTCGTGTTCCGTCGTCGGTTCCGGCACCAGCTCGGCGATCGGGCCGGTGATCGACTGCCGCATCCGCAGGCCCGTCTCCCCTTCGAAGACCTCGATGCGCATCGACGCCCGCTCGTACACTCCGACGAACTCGGCCACCTCCACGGACGGCGGCTCGGCGGCCGGCGCAACCGGACGCGGCAGCGCCACTCCCCCCAGCGCAGCGAAGATCTCGCGGTAGAGCTCCTCGTACAGGTCGCGCGTGTTGCCGCCGTTGGTGAGCAGCGTGACCGCCAGGCCGTGCGAGGGCAGCAACCGCAGGAACGCCGACTGCCCGATCGTGTTGCCGTCGTGACCGATCACGCGGTGGCCGTCCCACTCGAAGCGGATCCAGCCGAGGCCCCACGAGTCCCCCAGCGTGTGCTTGTCCGGCATGTCCGCCTGCCACTCGGTCATCGCCGCCGCCGACGCCTCCGACAGCACCTCGCCACCGCCCGCCAGGTGCAGGCCGGCGAACTCGAGGACGTCCGCCGCCGTCGCCGTGATCAGGCCGGCCGGGCCCGCCGAACGCGGGAGGGTCCAGGCCGGCGCCGGTGCCGGCGCGCCGTCGCCCGCCGCGACGTGGCCCATCGCCGCTCGGTGCAGCAACGCCTCCTCCGGCAGTGTCCCCGTGTGGGTGAGACCCAGTGGGGTGAACAGCCGCTCGCGCAGGGCCGCGTCCCACGTCTGCCCGGTCAGCTTCTCGATCACCCGGCCCACCAGCACGAACCCCGAGTTGCAGTAGGACAGCGTCGCCCCGAGCGGGTGGTTCTGCGCGACCTCGTCGAGGAGGCCGACGAACTTCTCGAGGCAGTCGTCGCCGCGGCCGGTGTCGGTGAAGACGTCGCCGTCGATGCCACTCGTGTGGGTGAGCAGGTGCCGCAGGGTCACCTGCTTGGTGACGTCGGGGTCGGCCAGCCGCAGCTCGGGCAGCACGTCGGCGATCGGCGCGTCCAGCTTCAGCAGGCCCTCGTCGACCAGCTGCATCGCCACCGTGGCCGTCCAGACCTTGGTGATCGAGCCGATCTGGAACACCGAGTCGTCGGTGACCTCGACCCCGGTCGCCGTGTTCAGCACGCCGTGGCTCGCGAGCACCCGCTCGCCGCCGCGCAGGATGCCCAGGGACGCGCCCGGGACGCGGTGCTTGCGCGCGAGCGCGGCCAGGCGCCGCTGCCAGTGCGCGGCGTCCAGCGGCACCTGCGCCGGCCGGCCCGGCTCGCCCGCGTACTGCGAAACCCAGTCGACGATGCGGCGGTTGAAGTCCCGCCGGTGCGACGGCTTCCCGTCGAGGATGAACAGGTGGGACGCGCCCGGGTAGAGCACCAGGCGGGTCGGCACGCCCTGCTCGCGCAGCGCGGTGAACCACTGCTCGGCCTGCCCGGCCGGGCACCGGTCGTCGGCGGCACCCTGGACCACCAGGGTCGGCGTCCGCACCTTTTCCACCTGGGCCAGCGGGGAAAGCGCCGCGTAGTGGGCCCGGTTCTCCCACGGGATCGCGCCGAGTTCGGCCACGCCGAGGTAGTGCCCGCTGTCGGATGTGCCGGCCATGCTGACGACGTCGCTGACCACCCCGCCCGCGATCGCCGCGGCGAAGCGGTCGTCCCGGCTGGTGAGGTAGCAGGTCATGAAGCCGCCGTAGCTGTAGCCGGACACGGCGAGCCGCCGCGCGTCGGCCACGCCCTCGGCGACCAGGGTGTCCACGGGCTCGAGGAAGTCCCGGGCGTCGGCGACGCCCCAGGCACCGACCGCGGCGGTGTAGAACGCTTCGCCGTAGCCGTCGCTGCCGCGCGGGTTGAGCAGCAGCACCGCCCAGCCGCGCGCGACGAGTTCCTGGTGGTAGAGGTGCACGGCGTCGGCGGTGCCGTTCCACGCGTTGTGCGGGCCGCCGTGGATGTCCAGCAGCAGCGGCCGCGGGCCGGTGCGGGCCTGGTCGCGCAGCAGCCAGCCGGCCACGACCGTGCCGTCGGAGATGGTGAACTCCCGTTCCTCGCCCGCGAAGGGCTCGAAGCCGGGCCCGTGCGCGGTGCGCAGCTCGATCTCGCCGCCGGGCAGGTCGACCGTCGCGATCTCGCCGTAGGACGTCGGCGTGCCCAGCACGATCGCCGCCGTGTTCCCGGCGACCGACATCGCCGCCACGGCGTTCCCGGTGCCGCCGAGCACGAGCCGCGGCTCGCCCCCGTCGGGGTCGACGGCGTAGAGGTGGGTGTAGCCGCGGTCGCGCGCGCAGAACAGCACGGTGTCGCCCGCGAGCTGCGGCAGCGCGCCGGGATAACCGGGCGCCCCCGGCATGACGTTCCGGTCCAGCGGCGCGGCCAGGTCGGTGGTTTCCCCGCCGTCCAAGGGGATCCGCAGCAGCCCGAGGTGCCCGGGTGCGGTGTCGCGGCGGCCGACGACCAGCAGCGCGCGGCCGTCGGCGGTCCAGGTGACCGTGCCGCACATCCCCTCGCCCGAACCGACCAGGCGCGGCTCGCCGCCCGGCTCGACGACGTACGCGCCGGAGCGGAACGTCAGATCGGCGTCGGCGTCCTGGCCCGCGGGGAAGGCCAGCAGCGCGCCGTCCGGCGACCACGCGGGGTCGCCCGCGTGCCAGTCCCCCGACGTCACCTGCCGGACCTCGCCGGTGGCGACGTCGAGGACGTGGACGTGCTTGCGCAGCGTCCGCAGCAGCCCGGCGCCGTCGGCCTTGAAGTCGAGCCGGTCGGCGACCACGGGAGCGCCCGCACGACGGGCCCGGGCGGCGGCGTCTTCACCCTCGTCCGCGGCGAGGTCGACCGGGGCGGCGAAGGCGATCTCGGCGCCGTCCGGGCGCCAGACCGGGGTGCCCGCGCCGAGCGGCAGCGTGGTGACCCGTTCGGGCTCACCGCCGTCCGCCGGGAGCAGCCAGAGCTGGGCCGGGCCGTCCTGGGCGCGCAGGAACGCCAGGCGCGTGCCGTCCGGCGACCACGCCGGCGCCAGGTCGGCCGGGCCGCGGGTGAGCCGGCGCGGCTCGCCGCCCTCGGTTCCGACGAGCCAGAGCGAGCGGGCGTCCTCGTCCTCGTCGCGGTCGGCGGTGCGCAGGACGTACGCGATCCGGCGGCCGTCCGGCGCCATCGCCGGCTGCTCGGGGGAGACGAAGGCGTCGAGGTCGTCGATGCCGGGACGTCGGGTCATGCGGATCTCCTCGTGGGATGACCGGCGGCGAAGTGGCACGCCGCGGAGTGGGACCGGCCCGCGGCCTCGCCGGCCGGGTCGGTGGTGATGCAGACCGTGCGGTCCGGGTGCGCGAGCGGCCCGATCGGGCAGCGCGGGTGGTAGCGGCAGCCGGACGGCGGGTGGTGCGGATCGGCGGGTTCGGTGTCGGCGAGCGGGTCGTCGCCGGTGTCGTCGAGCAGGCTCCGGTGGGCCGAGGGCGCGGCGGCCAGCAAGTCCCGCGTGTAGGGGTGCTGGGGATCGGTGAGGACCTGCGCGGCGGGCCCGGCCTCGACGATCCGGCCGAGGTACATCACCGCGACGACGTCGCTGACGTACCGCACCACGGCGAGGTTGTGCGAGATGAACAGCATCGACAGCGCGAGCCGCCGCTGCACGTCCCGGACCAGGTTGAGCACGGCCCCCTGCACCGAGACGTCGAGCGCCGAGGTGATCTCGTCGGCGATCAGCACCTTCGGCCGTCCCGCGAGCGCCCGGGCGAGCGCGACGCGCTGCCGTTGGCCGCCCGAAAGCCGGCCGGGCAGCAGGTCCGCCCGCTCGGGGTCGAGGTTCACCAGTTCGAGCAGCCGGGCCACCTCGGCCCGGCGTCCGGCGCCACGCGGCATCGCCTCGGCGATCGACTCCCCGATCGCCATCCGCGGGTCCAGCGACGAATACGGGTCCTGGAACACCATCTGCAACGGCCGCCGCCGCGGCAGCCGGCGCACGTCGACGCCGCCGAGCCGGACCCGGCCCGCGCTGACCGGCGCGAGCCCGGCGGCCGCCCGGGCGAGGGTCGACTTGCCGGAGCCGGACTCGCCGACCAGGCCGACGACCTGCCCGGACGGGACGGTCAGGCTGACGCCGTCGACCGCGGTCAGCCGGCCGTAGCGGACGCTCACCGCGTCGAACTCCAGAGCGCTCACGCGGCTCCCTCCTCGTGCGACTGTCCGGAAAGGACGGTGACCTGCGGGTGCCAGCAGGCGACCCGGTGGCCGTCCCCGGCCGGTTCGAGCACCGGGTCTTCGGTGCGGCAGCGGTCCGAGGCCACCGGGCACCGGGCGGCGAACGCGCAGCCTTCCGGCACCTGGCCGGGTTCCGGCGGGCGGCCGGGGATGACCTCGAGGGGCCGGTCGCGGTCGGTGTCGAGGTCGACCGTGGTGGCCAGCAGCGCCCGCGTGTACGGGTGCCGGGCCGCGGCACCGCTCGGGAGGTCCTCGACGATCCGGCCGGCGTACATCACCAGCATCCGTCCGCAGGTCTGGGCCACGACGGCGATGTCGTGGCTGATCAGCAGGATCGCCGCGCCCTCGGCCTCGCGCGTGCGGGCCAGCAGCCGCAGCACCTGCCGCTGCACGGTGACGTCGAGCGCGGTCGTCGGCTCGTCGGCCACGATCAGCTTCGGCCGGCCCATCAGGCCCATGCCGATCATCGCCCGCTGCCGCATGCCGCCGGAGAACTCGTGCGGGTACTGCCGCGCCCGCCGCTCGGGGGCCGGGACGCGCACGGCGGCCAGCCGGTCCACCGCGCGGGCGAACGCCTGGCGCCGCGACAGGCCGTGGTGCTGCTCGGACACTTCGGCGAGCTGGCCGCCGACGCGGCGGGCGGGGTTGAACGACGTCATCGGGTCCTGGAACACCATGGCGAGCGCGGTGCCGAGCTCCCGGTCGGACGCCTCGGACAAGGCCTTCCCGGCGAATTCGAGCCGGTCGGCGGTGACCAGGCCGGGCGCTTCGACCAGCCGGGACACGGCCAGCGCGGTCAGGCTCTTGCCGGAGCCGGACTCGCCGACCACGCCGATCGCCTCGCCCGCGCGGACGCTGAAGCTGACTCCGCGCACCGGGACCGTCCAGCCGGACGGCCCGGGGAACGCCACCCGGAGGTTCTCGACCACGAGCACGGCGTCCGCAGGCGGCTCGCCGGGCGCGGGCCGGGCCGCCGGCAGCGGCGGCGCCCCACGCCGGGTCGCCCGGGTCCGGACGCCGACCACCGCGGCGACCGTCTCCCCGACCAGGTTGAACGCCAGCCCGGCGAGCACCACCGCCGCGGCCGGGGCGAGCGCGGCCACCGGGGTGACGTAGATGCCGTCCAGGCCCTCGCGCAGCAGCCGTCCCCAGTCGTAGTCCGGTGCCTGCACGCCGATGCCGAGGAACGACAGCCCGGCGAAGGCCAGCAGCGCCGAGCCCGCCCCGATGGTCGCGTTGACCACCAGGGGTTCGCCGATGTTCGGCAGCACGTGCCGGGCCAGCAGCCGGATCCGGCCGACGCCGGCGATCCGGGCCGCGGCGACGAAATCGCGGCCGCTGACCGACGCCGAGAGCGTCTGCACGAGCCGCGCGAACGCCGGCGCCGTCGCGAACCCGATCGCCAGCACCGCGCCCTGCGTGCCGACGCCGAAGATCACCGCGAGGAACAGGGCCAGCAGCAGGCCGGGGAACGCGACGGCGATGTCGACGACCGCCGTCAGCAACCGGCCCACGCGCCGGGGCAGCACCGACGGCAGCGTCCCGAGGACGACGCCGGTGCCGGCGCCGATCGCGGTGGCGAGCACGGCCAGGCCGACCGAGAGCCGGGTCGCGACCAGGGTGCGCAGCAGCAGGTCGCGGCCGAGGGAGTCGGTGCCGAACGGGTGCGCCCCGGACGGGCCCTGGCCGATCGCGTCGGTGTCGATCGCCGCCGCGCCCTCGCCCCACAGGAGCGGGGCCAGCGCGGCCAGGACGACGACCAGGGCCAGCAGCACCGCCGAGCACGCGCCCACCGGGGTGCGCAGGGCCGCCGCCCAGGTACCGCGTCGCGCCATGTCACGCCTCCCGAATGGCCGAGCGCGGGTCGAGCAGCCCGAGCACGACGTCGACCAGCAGGTTCACCAGCAGCACGCCGACGCCGTAGACGAGCACGATCCCCTGCACCAGCGGGTAGTCCTTCTGGAGGATCGACTGCACGATCGTCGAGCCGAGACCGGGCCAGGCGAAGACGTTCTCGACCAGCACCGTGCCCGCGACCATCCCGGTCAGCATCAGCCCGCCCAGGGTCAGGGTCGCGGTCAGCGCGTTCGGCAGGGCGTGCCGGACGTAGACCAGCCGCGCGGGCAGCCGTTTCGCCCGCGCAGTGCGGACGAAGTCGGCGCCCAGCACCGAAAGCAGTTCCACCCGGACGATCCGGGCGAGCACCGCCGACGGCCCGGTGGCCAGGGCCGCGACCGGCAGCACGTACGCGCTCGCGCCGTCGCCTCCGGCCACCGGGAACCAGCCGAGGCCGACCGCGAGCAGCGCCACCAGCGCGACCGCCACCAGGAATTCCGGGACGGCGGCGAGGAAGGCGCTCACCGAGGTGAACACCAATTCGCTGCCGCGGCGGCGGCCACCGCGGGTCAGCACCGCGAAGACCACGCCGACCGGGATCGCGACGGCGACGACGACCGCGAAGGCCGGCACCGCCAGCTGCAGGGTCGCCGGCAGCCGGTCGCCGATCACCTGCGTGACCGGCTGGCCGCTCGCCATCGACGTCCCGAAGTCGCCGGTGACCAGGCCGCGCAGGTAGTGCCCGTACTGCACCCACAGCGGGTCGTCGAGGCCGAGTTCCAGCCGCTTCGCCCGCACCAGGTCGGCCGGGGCGGTCATCCCGAGCGCGGCCCGCACGGGGTCGCCGGGGACCAGGTGGATCATCAGGAAGGCCGCGGTGACCAGCGCCCACAGCGAGACGGCGAACCGGGTCAGCCGCCGGGCGGCGAACGCCGGCCACGGTCCGCCGCGCAGCCGCGCGGGCGCCGCCGCCGTGGTCATCGCGCGTACATCCGGATCGTCGACGGCGTGATGGCGCCCTGGCTGACCTCGAACCGCGACGCGCTCGCGTAGTACGGCACGACGGAGTCGATGTAGGGCACGACGTCGACGCGCTTGATCAACGCGGTCTCGGCGGCCTGCCAGGCCGGGCAGCTGGCCTCGCCGCTCATCGCGGCCGCCTGCTTCACGCCCTGGTCGTAGCCGGGGTTGGCGATGTGGCCGAAGTTGGTCCCGTCCGGCGCCGCCGGGCCGGACACGAACGGCACCAGCTGGCTGGGCAGGGTGAGCCCGAGCGGCCCGAGGGACACCTCCCACTCGCCGGTGCCGAACAGCACCTGCGACAGGCCGGGACTGTCGACGGCCTTGAGCGTGACCTCGGCGCCGAGGGACTTCCACGTCTGCTGGGCCAGTTCGGCGGTGGGCGCCATGGTCGGGCCGAGCTGGGTGCCGTACAGGACGGTGAGGGTCAGCCGCTTGCCGCCCTTGACGCGCACGCCGTCCGGGCCGGCCTTCCAGCCCGCGGCGTCCAAAGCGGACGCGGCGGCGGCCGGGTCGTGGTTGGGCAGGTGGCCGGTGACGGTGTCGCCCGAGCACGCCTTCGGCTCGGCGGTGACCAGGCCCTGCGACGGTTTGCCGGTGCCGTTGGTGAGCACCTTGCCGAGCTGGGCGAGGTCGAGCGCCTGGGTGAGCGCGCGCCGCACGGCCTCGTCCTGGCCGGGGCGGCCGGGGGCCTGGTTGTAGAAGATCTCCCCGAGCGGGGCGAGGTAGTCCGCGTGGAAGAGTTTGCGCGCTTCCAGCCGCTGACGGTCCGGCCCGTTGATCTGACCGGCGTTCACCTCGCCGGACAGCAGCAGGTTCGCCGCCGTCGCGGTGTTCGGGACGACCCGGGCGACGACCTTGTCCGGCAGGCCCGGCTGCTGCGCTTTCCAGTCCCCCGGCCCCCACGCGTAGTCCTTGCGGCGGGTGAACGTGTAGTGGTCGTTCGGCACGATCTCGGAAACGGCGAACATGCCGGTGCCGCTGCCGCCCGTGGCCAGCAGCTTCCGGTCGGCGAGCCCCTTGCCGCAGACGATCGGCAGTTCGCCGACGTTCCGGAGCAGGAACGCGTCCGGTCCGCCGCTGGTGACGGTGATCGTCCGGGTCGCTTCGTCGGCACTGGCCTTGGTCCCGGGCGCGATCGTCAGGCCGGCGAACGGCGACTTGTTGGCCGGGTCGCCGACGAAGACGATGTTCGCGGCGACGTCGGCGGCGGTCAGCGGGGCGCCGTCCGCGCAGGTGATGCCGGGCCGCAGGGTGAACTTCGCCGTGGTGTTCGTGGCGTCCCACTTTTCGGCGAGGTTCGGGAGCGGCTTGCCGTCGGGGGTGAGGTCGAGCAGGGAGTCGTAGAGGAACCGGTCGACCTGCGCGGTCACCGCCAGCACCGACATGTGCGGGTCGAGGTTGCCCGGGTCGGAGGGCAGCCCGAGGGTGAAGGTCTTGCCGTCGGCGAGGGTGCCGCCGGCCGCGCTGCCGCCGCCCGGTCCCGCGCAGGCGGTGGCCGCGAGGGCAAGCGCGCCGAACAGGACCACCACCGTTCCGGTGTCGAACCGGGGCTTCGCCCCGGGCCGGGGGCTCCGCCACCCGGACCCCCGCAGGAAATGGTGGTGCGTCATCGCTTCTCCTTCCGCAGGTGGTCCACGGCGAGCCGGCCGGCCCGGCCGATCGCCGCGTCGATGGCGGGTTGGCGCTCGGCCAGGGAGTTCGCGCGGGTGAACACCGCGACGGCAAACCGGCGACCGTCCGGATAGGACACGACACCCGCTTCGTTGCGCACCGCGGGCAACGTGCCGGTCTTGGCCGCGACCCCGACGTCCGAGGGGAATCCGGACGACAGGCGGTGCGGCCAGATCTGCCGCGCCAGCATCGAGCGCACCCGCTCACAGGCCGCCGGGTCGCCCGCCCGGTCGGTCCACACCGCGTCCAGCAGCTCGGTGATCTCCCTCGGCGTCGACGACGTCGTGCGCTCGGGGTCCAGCACCGCGAGCTTCCACGTCTGCTCGGGCGTCGCCTCCGCGAAGACGGCGTCGATGTCGGCGTCTTCGGGCGCCCCGACGTCGGCGAGCGCGGAGGCGAACAGGTCCTCGCAGCAGCCGATCAGCCGGGTGCGGTGCAGGCCGAGGTCGGTCAGGAGGCGGTCGACGGCCTGCTGCCCGATCCGGTGGTAGACGACGTCGGTGGCGGCGTTGTCGCTCATGGTCAGCATGAACAGCGCGAGGTCGCGCCAGCTCATCTCGACGTCGTCCGCACATCCCGCGGTGCCGATGCCGCCGATGCGGTAGCGGCGGCCGACGCGGGTCCGGGCCGTCTCGTCCAGCCGTCCCGCCGCGGCTTCCCGCGCGTAGGCGACGGCGACCGGGATCTTGAACACCGACGCCAGCACCACCGGATCGTCGGCGCCGACGGCCACCGACGGGCCGCCGCCGATCTCCCGCGCGTGCAGGAACCCGCGCGCGTCCGCCCGGGCGAAGACGTCGGCGATCTCCGCCTCCACCGCGCTCACGCGTCGACCCGCCGGTCGGCGCGGCCGGTGTGCAGGTACAGCGCGCGGCCGGTGCCGTCGTCGCCGACGAAGGCGTGCGGCACGTACATGCCCTGCATCGGCTCGGCCAGGATCAGCGTGTCACCGTTCAGCGCGACCAGCTCGGTCTTCTCCGGCTTGGCCAGCTCCGCGAGGATCCCCTTTGGGATGCGCTCGACCCAGACCCGGCCGTCGTCGTCCTGGCTGACCACGATGTCCGCCACCGACGACGAGTACTCGCCGACGTACCGCGAGGCGTCGAACCGCGGCGCGGCCGGGTCGGGCACCGGCGGCACCCGCAGGGCGATGCCGGTCAGCTCGCGCAGGACGTGCCCGACGACCTCGGTGTAGACGGCGATCGGGTCGCCGCCGTTGGTCAGCAGGGCCACCGCGACGTCGTGCTCCGGGGCCACGCGCAGGAACGCGGACTGGCCGATCGTGCCGCCGTCGTGGCCGACGACCTCTCCGCCGGGTGCGTCGAACAGCGACCAGCCGAGGCCCCACGCGTCGCCGAAGAGACCGAGATCGGGCAGCTCGACCAGGCGCTCCCGCATCGCGCGGGCGCTCTCCGCGCCGAGCACGCGGGTGCCGTCGGGGCCTTCGCCGTCCCGCAGGTGCATGGCGGCGAACGTGACGAGGTCCCGCGGGCGCATCGCGAGCATCGAGCCCGCCGGGGCGTTCGACGGCGCCAGCGCCCAGGTGCTCGCGGGTTCCGGCGCCGCGCCGGGCGAGGGCGTCAGGTGTCCCAGTGCGGCGCGGAAGCGGATCGCCTCGTACGGGCTCGGCGCCGCGTGCGTCAGGCCGAGCGGCGTGAACAGGTGGTCCTGCAGGCAGGCGTCGTAGGTCTTGCCGCGCAGGACTTCCACGAGCCGGCCGAGCACGCAGAACCCGGCGTTGTTGTAGGAGAACATCTCGCCGGGGGCGAACAGCTGCGGGACGTCGCCGAGGGTGGCGACGTACTTCTCGACGCAGTCGGCGCCGCGGCCGGTGTCGGTGAAGATGTCGCCTTCGAAGCCGGCGGTGTGGCACAGCAGCTGCCGGACGGTGATCCGCGCGGCCGCCGCCTCGTCGCCGAGCACGAACTCCGGCAGGTACTCCCGGACCGGCCGGTCGAGGTTGAGGACGCCGTCGTCGACGAGCTGCAGCACCAGGGTGGCCGTCCAGACCTTGGTGATCGAGCCGATCTGGAACAGCGAGTCGACGTCCGCTTCGACCCCGGTGGCCTTGTTGAGCACGCCGGCGGCGTGGTCGACGATCTCGCCGCCGGCGTACACGGCGACGGCGGCGCCGGGGACGTGGTGCTCGGCCAGCAGGGCGGGCAGCCGGGTCTGCAGCCAGGCGGAGAGTTCGGGGAGCTTCGACATGGGGACCTCTCGTTTCGCTAGGCGAGCCAGGACTTCGCGGTGGTCACCTCGGCCAGCCGCCCGGGGACCGGGGTGACGCCGAGGCCGGGCCCGGACGGCACCGGCAGCCGTCCGGCTTCGAGCACGAACGGCTCGGTGATGTCGGTGCGGTAGAACCGGTCCGACGCCGAGGTGTCGCCGGGCAGGGTGAACCCGGGCAGCGCCGCCAGCGCGACGTTGGCGGCCCGGCCCAGCCCGGTTTCGAGCATCCCGCCGCACCAGACGGGAATGCCGTGCGCGGCGCAGACGTCGTGCACCCGCCGCGCCTCCAGGTAGCCGCCGACCCGGCTGGGCTTGATGTTGACGATCCGGCAGGCGCCGAGCCGGATCGCGTCGGCGGCCGACCGCGCCGACACGACGGTTTCGTCCAGGCAGATCGGCGTCCGGAGGTGCTTGGCCAGTTCGGCGTGGCCGAGCACGTCCTCCTCTTCCAGGGGCTGCTCGATCAGCAGCAGCCCGAACGGGTCCAGCCGCTGCAGCTGCGGCACGTCCGAGAGCGTGTACGCCGTGTTCGCGTCGACCTGCAGCAGGACGTCGTCGCCGAAGCGCTCGCGGACCGCGCGCACCGGCTCGACGTCCCAGCCGGGTTCGATCTTCAGCTTGATGCGCAGGTAGCCCGCGTCGAGGTAGCCGCCGACGACGTCCAGCAGCTGCGGGATCGAGTCCATGATCCCGACCGACACCCCGCACGGCACGGAGTCCTTTGTGGACCCCAAAGCGGTGCCGAAGGACATGCCGTGCGCGCGCAGCTCGGCGTCGAACACGGCCATTTCCAGCGCGGCCTTGGCCATCCGGTGGCCCTTGAACTTCGCCAGCAGCGGCGCGACCTTGTTCGCCGTCAGGTCGCCGGCGGCGAGGAGCGCGGGCACGAGGAAGGCCTGCAGCACGTGCTCGACGCCGTCGATGTACTCCGAGGAGTAGAGCGGGCCGGCCATCGCCCCGCACTCGCCCCAGCCTTCGCCTTCGGACGTCACCGCGCGCAGGAGCAGCAGTTCGCGGTCGGCCTGCGTCCCGAACGACGTCCGGAACGGGGCGACCAGGGGCATCCGCACGCGCAGCAGTTCCACACCGGTGAGCTTCATCGGGACTCCTTGGTGAGCACGTACCAGCCGGCTCGATCGAATCCGGTGACCGAAGCGCCCTGCGCGAGCAGGCCGCCGAGCACGTCGCGCAGCGCGACCCGCCAGGCCCGGCCCTGGTCCGGGTCGGTGCGCCGGAGTGCCTCGATGTCCGGCGGGACGGCGACCCGCACCACCGGCGTGTCCGCGGCCCCGATGACCGGGCCTCCGTCCGGACCGGCCGCCAGGGCGACCGCGGCGCCCCGCAGCGTCGCCGCGTCCACCCGGTCCGGCCGGCCGGCGGCGGCCGTCCGCACGGACGGGCTCGCCAGGTCCCAGGTGACCATGAGGCGGTCGGTGTCGCCGGTGCCGTTGATGCCGTCCTGCATCGGGCCGTAGAAGTCCGGAAGGTAGTGCGCCGGGCGGGCGGCGAGCTTGGTCAGGTTGAAGTGGGCGTTGCGGCGCACCAGCGGGTCGAAGGTCCAGGAGATCTCCGCGACGCCCTGGCGCAGGGCCCACGCGCGCTGGTGCAGCTTCAGCGCGAAGCCGATGCCGCGGCCGTGCCCGGCCGTCGCGACGCCGGCGATGTGGCTGTGCAGTCCTCCCTTCGCGGGTTCGCCGAAGAACCCGAAGCAGGCACCGAGCAGCTCAGGCCCGTCGAACGCGCCGGCCACGTAGTTGCCCGCCGACACCATGGCCCGCAGCAGCTCGGCCGTCACCAGGGGGTTTCCCGGGGCGGGCCGCCAGATCGATTCGAAGAGCCGGGACACCGCGGCCAGGTCGGCGACCTCGGCCAGGGTGCGGATCCGGACGCCCGAGGCGAGCGCGGCGCCGGCCGCCGCGGCGGTGGCCTCGTCCCGCAGCGGCGGGGCTGTGTTCGTCACGACTTCTGTCACGCCCACCATCCTTTCCGGACGTTCGCCGCCGGTCACCGTTGTCCCGCACGGGATTCGTCGCCGGTGTTCGTCGGCGCGGACGAACTCCGCCGGGTCAGGACGGCTTCGGTGAGCGCGGTGAGCAGCGCGGTTCGCCGGGGCAGTTCGGCGACGACGACGTGTTCGTCGTCGGCGTGCGCTCCCCCGCCGACCGCGCCGAGGCCGTCGAGCGTCGGAATGCCCAGCCCGGCGGTGAAATTGCCGTCCGAGGCGCCGCCGACCGCGGCCTCGGTGAGCGTCCCGCCCGCGAGTTCGTTCGCGAGCACGAACAGCTCCGCGGACGCTCCCGCGTCCAGAGGCGGGCGGTTGATGCCGCCGGAGATGTGGATCCGGGCCTCTTCGTGCACCGGGGCGAGGCTTCTGATGGCGCGGTCGACGCGCTCCTGTTCGGCGGCGTCCCACACCCGCACGTCGACGGCGACGCTCGCCTGGGCGGGCACGGTGTTCGTCGTGGTCCCGGCCGTCAGCGCGGTCGGCACGACGGTGGTGCCGCGGTCGGCGTCGGCAAGCGCGGCGATCGCGAGGATCTGGTGGGCGATCTCGATCCCCGCGTTGACGCCCTTTTCCGGTTCGAGCCCGGCGTGCGCGGCCCGGCCGTCGACCTCGACGCGGTAGAGGGAAACGCCTTTGCGGCGTGTCTTCAGCGCGCCGCCGTCGGCTGAGGCTTCGAGCACGAAGACCGCGTCGCAGCTCTTGGCTTCCTCTTCGATCAAGGTGCGCGACAGCGGCGAGCCGATTTCTTCGTCGCCGGTGACGAGGATCGAGAGGCCGTCGCGGTCGGGCAGCGCGGCAGCGGCGTGCAGGGCCATCACGACCCCGGCCTTCATGTCGAAGCAGCCGGGTCCGCGCAGGATCCCGTCGCGGACCTCGAAGGGGTGCGTGCGCAGGGATCCCAGTGGCCACACGGTGTCGTGGTGGCCGAGCAGCAGGACCCGCGGCTCGCCGTCGCCGAACCGCCAGCGCAGGTGCGTGCAGCCGCCGATGACGGTCCGTTCGGGTTCGACGCCGAGCACGCGGCCGCCGATCCCGGCGACCACCTCGGCGCTGCGCGCGACGGCTTCGTGGTCGGCCGACGGTGACTCGCACCGGACGAGTGTCTCGATGTCGTCGATCACCGCGGCTCACCCCGCAACGGCCGGCCGGGCAGTGCGCCGGTGTCCAGGGTCCCGTCGCGGACCACCGGAACTCCGGCGACGTACAGGTGCCGGACGCCGTGGGAGGGCCGGGTGGGGTCGGCGTAGGTGGCGGCATCGGTGATCCGGTCCGGGTCCAGGACGACGACGTCGGCGTCGGCTCCGGCGCCCAGGTGGCCCTTGCGGCGGGCGTCGGGCGCGACGTCGTCGAGGAGCCGTGACGGCAGGTAGGAGCAGCGCCGGAACGCCTCGAGCCAGCTCCAGGCGCCGGTCTCGCGGACCATCAGGCGCAGGGTCTTGGCGAAGGTGCCCGCGGTGCGCGGGTGCGTCCGGCCGCCGGGCGGCAGCGGCCACTCGGTGCTCTCGCTGCGGCCGTCCGGCCAGGACACGGGCATCGCGTCGCTGGCGACGACGGCGTCGGGGAAGGCCAGGGCCCGGTGCAGCAGCGCGCGTTCGCGGGGGTTGTCCTCGTCGAGGAACTCCAGGAGGCACGGCGCACCCGGGTCGTCCCGGCGCAGCTGACGCAGGCGGGCTTCGTCGCGCACGCGTTCGCCGGTTTCGAGGATGACCACACTGGACGGCCGGAGTCCCTTGAGCCGCAGGCGGTCCGGCTCGATGAAGGCGGCACCGACCGCGGTGCTGCCGGCGCCGTAGGGGTAGGCCTCGACGGTGACGCGGGAACCGGCGCGCCGGGCGTCGTCGAGCGTGGCGAGGACGCGGTCGACGTGGTGGCCGGAGGTGCTGTTGACGTGGCAGTGGTGCATCGCGGCACCGGTCTCCCCCGCGGCGGCGGCGATCTCGGCCGAGCCGTCGACCGGGATCGCGGGATCGACCTCGACGAGTTCGCGCACGTGGGTGTAGGTGGGCACGCCGGCCCGCGCGGCGAGGTGGGCGACGGCGAGGAACTCCGCGGGCGCGGACTGCGGCGCGTACCCCATGAGGACGCCGATGCCCAGGGCGCCCGCGGCCAGCTCGGTGTCCAAAAGGGACAGCCAGGCGGTCAGCTCGGTGGGGGTGGAGGACCGCTGCCAGGCGGGGTTGCCGAGGACGGCCAGGCCGCTGTCGATGTTCGCGTCGGGCTCGATCCCGGCCAGGACCTGCGCCCGGGCGGCACCCCAGGAGGCGGAGAAGCCGTAGTGCAGCGGCCGCCCGGCCGCGGCGGCCTCGGCGTAGGCGCGCTCGACGGGCATCAGGCCGGCTTCGAGGTCGAGCGCGGTGGTGACGCCGTCCATCGCCTGCAGCCGCTGCCCGGCGACGGAGTGCACGTGACTGTGCAGGTCGACGAACCCGGGCCCGACGACGAGCCCGGTGACGTCGACTTCGGTGTCCGCTTCCAGCCCGGCCCCGACGGCCTCGATCCCGTTCTCGGACAGGACCACGTCGGCGACGCCGTCGAACCCGGTCCCCGGATCGACGACCCGGCCGCCCCGCAAGAGTGTCCGCACCCGCCGCCTCCTCGTCACCGCCCGATCGAGGTGACGTTAGGAGGATTTCCGCACTCGCCGTTCGTCCCCGGCCACGAACTCCGGCCGCCCGAATTATCCGCGCGGACGAACCGCACCGGACGACACGCGTGATCGAAGGGACGACACGGCCGGCTGGGTTAAGAGGCGGGGGTCACCGGGGCGAGGAGGAGGCCGGTGATCGCGTCGATCAGGCCCGTGCCCGCGTCGTTCCAGCTCGCCCTCGGGGTCGGCGTTCCCTCGGCCAGGGCTCGCTCGCGCTCGGCCGTCATGTGGATCATCAGCTGGCGGGCCATGTCGCCGCGCTCGGCGCGGACTTCCGGGGGGAGGCCGTCCAGGCAGCGGTCGAGGCCCTCGACCGCGCGGGCCAGCGCCGGGGAGGACAGGGACTCCTCCACGACGATCACGCGCAACGCCGGGTCGGTCATCACCTGGGCGCTGAACCGCGCGAACCACGTCGGCGCGCCCAGTTCGTGCAGGTAGCTCGTCGACGGGCGGACCAGGCACGCCACCCAGTCGCGCAGCTCGCCGTCGCCCTCGATGGCGTCGACCAGCTCCTCGCGCAGCCGCTCGATCCGGCCGAAGTGCTTGCGGGCGATCGCGCGGACCAGGTCCACTTTGGTGCCGAAGTGGTAGTTGACCGCGGCGTTGTTGCCCTGCCCGGCCGCCTCGCTGATGTGCCGGTTGGACACCGCGTGCACGCCGTTCTCGGCGAACAACCGCTCCGCCGTCACGAGGATGCTCTCCCGCGTGGCACTCGCGCGATCCGCCTTGACGTTCATCCACCCACCCGGTCACCCCGACGTTCTGCCGGCCCCCACCTTACGGACGCCGTCACCGGAACCGGCCCAGCCACGCCCGCGCGGTGGCCAGGTAGCCGCGGCTGAACCCGGTCGACGGCGCCCAGGCCTCGAACCCGTGCGGGCCGCCGGGCACGACGTGGAACGTCGTCGCCACGCCGGCCGACCGCAGGCGCCGGGCGTACTCGGCGGCCTCGTCGTGGAACAGGTCGATGTCGCCGACGCCGATCCAGGTGTCCGGCAGCCCGGTGACGTCGTCGCGGCGCGCGGGCACGGCGTAGAGCGGCACCACCGCCGCGCCGGGCTCGGTCCCGAGGTAGGAGCGCCAGCCGAAGCGGTTGAGGCGGTTGTCCCAGACCCGGTGCCCGGCGCCGTCGAGGTCGCGCCGGGCGGCGGTGCGGTCGTCGAGCATCGGGCAGAACAGCCACTGCGCCCGCGGCCGCTCCCCCTCGTCGCGCAAGCGCTGCACGAGGGCCGCGGCGAGCCCGCCGCCGGCGCTCTGGCCGCCGACGACCACCCGGTCCGCGGCGACGTCGCCCCGCAGCCACGTCCAGGCGGCGTGGCAGTCGTCGAGCGCCGCCGGGTACGGGTTTTCCGGGGCGAGCCGGTATTCGGCCGAGACGACGGTGATGCCGAGCTCGGCCGCCGTCGCGGCGCAGAACCGGTCGTCCTGGGCCGCGCCGCCGATGACCAGGCCGCCGCCGTGGATCCACAGCAGCGTGAGGTCCGACCGCGGGGTCCGCGGCCGGTACACGCGCAGGCCGGGACGCAGTTCGACGGCGACGTCCGGCCGCGACGGCGGCCGCATCCGCGCGGTCCCCGCCCGCACCAGGCGCCGCACCCAGGCCCGGTGCAGCGGCAGGCGCGGCACCCGCCGGACCCGGCCGCGCAGTTCGGGCGCCACCGCGGACAGCGCGGTCACTGCACCGACCAGCCGCCGTCGGACGGCAGCAGGGCACCGTTGACGTTCACGCCGTCGTCGGCGAGCAGGAAGGTGATCGACGCCGCGAGCTGCTCGGCCGTGGCGATCGGCGGGACGAGACCCAGGAACTGCCCGACCCGGCCCTGCCCGAACTCCGACGGCTCCGCGTGCATCCCCATCCCGGTCGCGACCCCGCCCGGCGCGACGGCGTTGACGCGGATGCCGTGCGGCCCGTACATGAACGCGCAGCTGCGGGTGATGCCGACGACGGCGTGTTTCGAGGCGGTGTAGGCGATCCCGGCGGCCGAACCGCGCAGCGCGGCTTCCGAAGCGACGTTCACGATGGCGCCCGAACCCGCTTCCAGCATCGCCGGGACGACCGCGCGGATCAGCCGGAACGTCCCGTCGACGTTCACGGCGAAGACGCGCCGCCACAGCTCGTCGCGCACCTCGTGGGCCGGGGAGAAGTCGTCGACGACGCCGGCGACGTTGGCCAGCCCGTCGATGCGCGGCCCGGCGGCGGCGAGGATCCGCGCGACGCCGTCCTCGTCGGTGATGTCGGCCGCCACGGCGACCAGCTCCGGCGAGCCGATCTCCGCGGCGAACTCGTCCAGCCGGCCGGCCGAGACGTCGACCGCGACGACCCGGCCGCCTTCGCGGGCGATGCGCGAGGCGGTGGCCCGGCCGATGCCGGAGGCGGCGCCGGTCACCACGACCGTCCGGCCCTCGAACCGGCCGGGCACGATCCGCTCGCGCCAGCCCGTCCGGCCGGCCCCGGGCGCCGGGGTCACCCCGTGGTTGGCCCGGGTCACCAGGTCGTCGACGACGTCCTGGGCGAGCCGTCCCCGGCTCAGGGCGACCAGCTGCCGCAACGGCAGCAGCCGGACCGGCGCGAGGACGGTTTCGTCCACGCCCGCCTCCGCGAGCAGGGCGCGGACGAGCGGGCCGCCGTCGGGGTGGGCGACCCAGTCGCCGATCGGGCTGTCCGCGGTGAGCGGTTCGGTCGTGGTCATGGCCGCAGCGTACCCCAATTTAAGTCAAGCGCTTGAGTTAATCGTCGGTGGCGAGATCCCGGCGTCCCCTGGCCATCGAGCCACTGGCCGCCCGGGCGGCCGGTTCCTAACGTCGGGTTCCGTGCTCGAGATCCTGGCGCCGATCCTCATCGGCCTCGCCTACGTCCTGCTCAGCTCGCTGATCCCGGAGCGGCACCGGCAGCGGTTCAACGCCGTGGTGGTGGGCGGCGCGGGCGCGGCCTACCTCTCCGGCGGCGCGCTCGGGCCGTGGGAGCTGGTGTTCTGCGCGGTGCTGACCTACGTCGCCTTCCGCGGGCTGGACTCGTGGACGTTCATCGGCATCGGCTGGCTGCTGCACACCGGCTGGGACGTCGTCCACCACCTCAAGGGCCAGCCGATCCTGCCGTTCGCCCACGATTCGTCGTTCGGCTGCGCGATCTGCGACCCGGTCATCGCGATCTGGTGCTTCACCGGCGGCCGGACGGTGTGGACGTGGCGGCGGGTGGGTAACCGGGTGGCATGAGCGCCGACGTCGAACGCGCCGCCCACGCCTACTGCCCCCGGTGCCACCCGGACCCGCGCCCGGGGGACGTGATCAAGGCACTGTGCGGCGCCACCCACCCGTACTACGGCCGCCGCGACCGGCCGGTCAACACCTGCCCCGCCTGCGTACAACTGGCCTCGGCGAACATCTACGCCTGCGGCCACCCCGGCGCGTGAAGGCCGCCCCGGGGTGATTCCCCCGGGGCGGCGGCATTTCAGGGCCGGATCACGCGGGCAGCGAGGACAGCGGCACCGCGAACACCGAACGGCCGCAGGTCTGGCTCTTCGCCGCGCACTCGGCCGTGGACCACTCCGCCATGGACCACACCAGGCCCGTCGACGAGTCGTACGTCAGCGCCTCCGGGTGCATGGCCCAGCAGGCCGTCGTGCCGGTGCCGCACGTCGCCGAGGTGCTCTTCGCCGTCGTCTGGGCCCAGAGCTGGCCGTTGATCGTCGCCGAGCTGTGGGCCACGTACCACTTGCCGGCGTTGGACAGGACGCCCTGGACGTTGCCCACGTTGCTGCGGAACGCCTCGGTCGCGGGAACCGTGCCGGACGAGGCCGCCAGCAGGAAGTCCTCGCCCATCGGGTAGCGGTAGAGGCGGCCGTGGAGGTTCGTCTCCTTGAAGTACTCCGACGTCACGATGCTCGCCGGGCTGGTGCTGCGGTCCAGCGACATCGACGAGAAGCACGGCACCGCGGTGTCGGAAGCCATGGTGCAGGTGCCGCCGGCGTAGCTGTAGTAGCCGATCTGCATCATCGCGTACTTGTACGTCCAGGCCGCATAACCGGACGACGTCTTGCCGATCGCGTTCGACGTCGTGTCGGTCATCTGCAGGATGTGCTTGGTGCTGAAGACCCGGATCGCGGTCGAGGTGCTGCCCACGGCGGTCACGTAGATCTTGTCGCCGTACCAGGCCATCCCGCCCATGTGCGCCTCGGCGGCGGCGAAGGTGCTGCCGGTGCTGTTGGGCACGGCCAGGTACAGCATCCGGTACGACGGCTTGGCGGGATCGTTGTAGTTGATCGCCTGGATCCGCGCGTCGTTGTACCGGTTCTCGTTGGCGGTGCTGAGTGCGTCGGTGCCGTGCCAGCCGGACAGGATGACCTTGTCGTCGCCCCACTTCCCGTCGTCGTCGGCGTCGCCGGAGGTCGTGATGGACTGGGGGACCCACGTCGTCGTCCCGGCGCGGTCGGCGTCCCAGCACATCGCCTTGGTGGCCACCGGCGCCTTCGGCAGCGACGCCTTCTCCGCCGTGGTGCAGCCGGTCATGCTGTAGCTGGGGTCGTTGACCACGGTGTTGAGGCTGACGTTCGGCAGCGCGTTGTCCAGCGCGGTGAGCGCGGCGGCCGGCGTGGCGTGCCACACGAGGTTCTGCTTGGTGGTCGTCGTCAACGGGTCGCTGTAGGCGGCGCTCGCCGTCCCGGGCAGCGCCACCACGCCGGCCGCCACGGCCAGCGCGAGGAGAATCGCTTTCGGAGTTCGCATGGGAGCAGTACGCCAGCCGGCAATCCAAAATCCGTACACCGGCCTTGTACGGCGGTTGTACCGCCGGCTCACTCCTCCCGCAGGTGCTCCAGGCTCGACGTCCGCCACAGCGCCGGCAACGTCACCGCGGTCACGGCCGGCACCGCCGCGGCCGCGGTCACCGCGAGCAGCCCGATGGTCGCCACGTCGACCACCATCGGGCGGTGGACGACCAGCGTGAGCAGCAGCCAATCGAGGCCGAGCCCGGCGAGCACGGCGACGACCACCGCCACCGCCACCGGGATCGCCAGCTGCCACAACAACGACCGGGCGAGCACCCCGCGCCCGACACCGCCCGCCCTCAGCGCGGCGAGGCTGCGCCGCCGTTCCCGCAGCTGCTCCGCCGCGGCGATCAGCAGGCCGGCCGCCGCGAGCAGCAGCACCACGAGCGAGCCCACCGACAGCACCCGGGTGATCAGCGCGTAGGTGCCGTCCCGTTCGGTGCCCAGGGAGCTGACGACGCCGGTCCAGCCCGCGGCGTTGCGCACCTGCTCCACCAGGTCCGGCCCGGCCGCGGGAATCCGCGCGGTCGAGCTCAGCCCGACGCTCGTCGCCGTGCGCAGGGCCGCCGTCGTGACGAGCAGGGCCGGCGCCTCGCCGGCGCCGCCGGTGACGTGGTAGCCCGCCGGGACCGTCCACTGTGGAGGTGCCGCCGGGTCGGTCCGCCGGGCGTCGTAGAACCACAGCCGGTCCCCCGGTGCGGGCCGGTAGGCCCCGGGCGCCGCGGTGCCCGTCGCGTAGACGTCACCGTCGCGGCAGTCCGCGACCTCGAGCTCGGCGCACGTGCCCACGACGGCGGAGACTTTCCGGCCCGCGGCGTCGTACAGGATGGCGCGGGTCTGCACGGGGATGCCGCCCAGTCCGGGCAGGGCGTGAAGGGCGGTGGCGAAGGCCGGGACGTCGGCGAGCGTGGTGGCGAAGGCGGTCGCCAGCACCCGGACGTCCCGATCCACCGGCCGGTCGCTTTCGGCGCGGGCGTAGACACCTTGCAGCGCAATGGATCCCGCCAGCACCACCGCAATCCCGCTGACCAGGCGCGCGGCCGTCGCGCTGTCCAGCTGGAGCCGCCGCACGGCCAGCAGCCAGGCGGGCGAACCCCCGCCGAGCACGCCCGCGACGCGCTCGACCAGCCACGGCAGCACCAGGGGCACGGCCACGAGGACGAGCACCACCCCGCCGACCACCAGCGGGTCCCGGATGTCCTCGGTGCCCGGCTTGCCGGCCAGCAAGGCCCCGCCGGCCACCAGGGGCACGAGGCGCCACCAGAGCTTCCGCCGCAGCCGCGTCCCCCGCCGCACCACCCCGAGCGGCTCGATGACGACTCCCCGCAGCGCGAAGACGGCCGTCGCGCACGCCAGCAGCGGCAGCGCCAGCAAGGCCGGCAGGCCCAGGCGCCAGTCGGGTACGACGTCGGCGGCGAAGATCCCGCCGCGGAAGGCGGACACGGTGATCCGCGGGACGAGCGCCCGCACGAGCAGGAAGAGGCCCGCGCCGGCCACGAGCCCGGCCAGCGAGGCGAGCAGAGCCTCCCCGGCGGCGATCCGGCGCACCTGGCCGCGGTCCGCGCCGACCAGCCGCAGCGCGGCCAGCCGCCGGTCGCGGGACGCGGCGGCGAGCCGGGTGCTCGTGACGACGAAGACGAACACCGGCACCAGGCACGTCGTCGCGCCCAGCACGACCAGCAGCAGCTCGATCGGTTCGAGGGCGCGCCGCTGGTGCGGGCGGCCGAATTCGCTCACCGCAACGGCTTGCGGCTGCCGGGCGACGGTGTCGGAGCCGAGGTAGAAGTACAGCTCGTTCGGCCCGGTCAGCCCGGCGTCGCCGATGGTGCCGGCCACCCGCTGCGGGAACCGCGGGCGGAGCAGTTCCCCCTCCGGTGACCGCAGCAGGTCCAGCAGGGCCGGGGACAGCACGGCCTCGCCGGGCCCCGGCAGCCGGTCGACACCCGGCACCGCGGGCGGGTGCGGCCCGGTCGGCTGCACCAGGTACCCCTGGATCCCGCGCCCGCGGAACTCGTCGCCGCGGCCGACGACGTGGACGGCGTCGACACCGGGGATGGTCGCGGCGAGCGGCGTGCGCTCGGCGGACCGCTCGCCGCGGGCGGTGAGCATCTGCGGCAGCGACGTCGCGGTGAGCAGGACGGCGACGCCGAGGCCGACGCCGACGGTGATCAGGGTGAGCCGCACCAGCGCGGTCCGGGCTCCGCCGCCGCCGATCGCCAGCCGTACGCCGAGGAGCAGATCGGCCCCCCAGCGCCGGATCACCGGGTCACCTCGAGCTGCCGCGTCCGGCCGTCGCGCACGACCACCTCGCGGTCGGAGTAGGCCGCGACGCGCGCCTCGTGCGTCACCAGGACGACCGCGGTGTCCCGCTCGCGGGCGACCGTGGTGAGCAGGCGCATCACCTGCTCGCCGTTGAGCGAGTCCAGCGCGCCGGTCGGCTCGTCGGCGAAGACGACCCGCGGCGCGGTCACCAGCGCACGGGCCACCGCCACCCGCTGCCCCTGCCCGCCGGACACCTCCCCCGGCCGCTTCCCGGCGACACCGGACAGGTCGAGTTCGGCCAGCATCGCCCGCGCCCGCTGCCCGGCCGCGCGGCCGCGGTCGCCGTTCAGCCGCAGGGGCAGGGCCACGTTCTCCAGGCAGGTGAGCTCCGGGACGAGCTGCCCGAACTGGAAGACGAACCCGAACTCGGTGCGGCGCAACGCCGAGCGCGCCCGGTCGGAGATGGTGGCCAGGTCCGCGCCGAGGTAGCGGACGGTCCCGGCGTCCGGCCGGACGATCCCGGCCAGGCAGTGCAGCAGGGTCGACTTGCCGGCTCCCGACGGCCCCATCAGGGCGACGATCTCCCCCGCGCGCACCTGCAGGCTCGCCCCGGCCAGCGCCTCGGTGGGGCCGAACGCCTTGCGGACGTCGGTGGCCTCCAGCAGCAGCTCGCTCATCGGATCGCCTCCGCCAGCCGGTCGAGCCGGGCGGCGGTGAGTTCGAGCCACCGGAGGTCGGCTTCCAGGTGGAACAGCGCGTGGTCGCAGACGAGCTGGTCGACGAGGTCGCCGCCGGTCTTGCGGCGGGTGAGCGCGCGCATGGCGTCGAGGTGGGCGGCCCGCTGGACGTCGAGGACGTCCGCCGCGGGCCGCCCGGACAGCAGCGCGAGCACCACCTTGGTGTAGAGCGTGTTGTGCAGGTAGGCATCGGGCTTTTCGGGCGTGGCCAGCCACCCGGCGACGTCGGCCACGCCGGCATCGGTGATGGCGTACCGCTTCCGCTCGGGGCCACCGTCCACCTCGACGCCGTCGGCCTCGACGAGCCCCTGCTTCAGCAGCCGCGCCAGCGTCGAATAGACCTGGCCGTAGTGCACCTGCCGGTCGTGCCCGAAGCGGTCGTCGTAGGCGCGTTTCAGGTCGTAACCGTGCCGGGGGCCGTTTTCCAGCAACCCGAGCAGGGTGAGTCCGATCGACATGGCGACGACTGTACACGGTGTGTATAGCCGGAGTTTATACACCCGGTTTATAGCTTGAGAGCCTCGGCGAGGACGGTCCGGAGCGGGGTGGCCGGACGGCCCAGGAGGGCTTCGAGGTCCGGCCCGGCTGCGGCGAACTCACCACGACGAGCCGCCCGGAACATTCCCAGCAACAGCTCGGCCCGCTCCGCCGGAACCCCGTGCCCGACCAACCCGGCCGCCCAGGCGTCATCGGACACCACGACCCGCCGGACGGAACGCCCGGTCAGCTCGGTCAGCAGCGCGGCGGCGTCCTCGAGATCAAGGGCCACCGGGGCGGTCAGCGGCGGCGTCGGCCCGTCGAACCGGCCCTCCTCCGCCAGGATGATCGCCGCGGCTTCGGCCAGGTCGGCGTGCGCCGTCCAGGAGACTGGGCCGTCGGCCGGGGCCGCCAGCTCGCCGGTCTCCAACGCCCCACCCAGCAGCAACGGCACCGTGCTCGCGTAGAAACCGTTGCGGAGCGCGGTGAACGGCGCCCCTTCGAGCCGGCCCTCCGTCGTGGCGTGGTCGGCCATCGGCGCGAACCGCGAATCGGCCGCCGCGGCCTGGTGGCTCGTGTACAGGACCCGCTTCGCCCCCGCAGCGCGTGCGGCTTCGATCGCCGCGACGTGGTGCGCCACCGCTTCGGCGCCCGCCTTGTCCGTCGACACGACGAGGACCTGGGTTGCCCCCTCGAACGCCTCGGCTAGCGATTCCGGGTCGGCGAAATCACCGCGCCGGACCCGGACCCCCCGCGCGGCAAGCTCCCCGGCCCGGCGGGGATCGCGGACGCTGACCCCGATCTCGGCGGCGGGCACCCGCGCGAGCAGCCGGTCGGCGATGCGCGATCCGAGCTGGCCGGCGCCCCCGGTGATGACGATCATGGCGTACCCCTTCTCGACGTTCACACTGATACTAACCACGTTATCATCAGTGATACCATGATCGAGTTACCACTGGAACCAGACGGCCGCACGGCGGCAAGTCGTTGACCCTTAACGGGATTGAGCTGTTCGTGCGTTTTTCTTGCGTCGGCGTAACAACTTTCGGACGCCGGGCGCCATACCGGACGGCGTTCGCGCCAGTCCGGTCCCCGCCGCAGGAGGAGTTCGTGATGGGTCCACGTCGTTCCCTGGTTTCGCGAAGATCAAGACGCGCGCTGGCCGCGGGGGTGGTCGTGCCGCTCGCCGTGGCGCTCGCCGTCGCGGCACCCGCCGCCGCGGCCGTGCCCGCGGGCTTCAGCGACACGCTCGCCATCGGTGGCCTCAGCTCGCCGACCGCCGCCGCGTTCGCCCCCGACGGGCGGGTGTTCGTCGCCGAGAAGAGCGGTCTGGTCAAGGTGTTCGACAACCTGGCCGATCCGACCGCGACCGTGTTCGCCGACCTGCGCACGCCGACCCAGGACTTCTGGGACCGCGGCCTGCTCGGGCTCGCGGTCGACCCGGCCTTCCCCACCCGGCCGTACGTCTACGTCTCCTACACCCTTGACGCCCTCCCAGGCGGCACCGCACCGAAGTGGGGCGACACCTGCCCGACGCCGCCGGGCGCGACCGACGCCGGGTGCGTCGTGACCGGCCGCGTCTCCCAGCTCACGATGGGCCCGGGCGGGACGGCGGTCAGCGAGAAACCGCTGGTCACCGGCTGGTGCCAGCAGTACCCGAGCCACTCGGTCGGCGCGCTCGCCTTCGGCCCGGACGGCGCCCTGTACGCGGGCGGCGGCGACGGCGCCAGCTTCAACTTCGCCGACTACGGCCAGGTCGGCAACCCCTGCGCCGACCCGCCGTCGCCGGCCGGCACGAACCTCAGCCCGCCGTCGGCCGAAGGCGGCGCGCTGCGGTCGCAGTCCCCGCGCCGCGCCGCCGGGCAGCCGGTGCTGCTCAACGGCGCGCTGCTGCGGATCGACCCCGACACCGGTGACGGCCTGCCCGGCAACCCGTTCGCGAGCAGTTCCGACGCCAACGCCCGGCGCGTCATCGCCTACGGCTCGCGCAACCAGTTCCGGTTCGGGTTCCGGCCCGGCACCGGCGAACTGTGGGCCGGGGACGTCGGCTGGAACACCTGGGAGGAGATCAACCGGGTCGCCAACGCCGGCGACGCCGTGGCCGAGAACTTCGGCTGGCCCTGCTTCGAAGGCGCCGGCCGTCAGGCCGGGTACGACGGCGCGAACCTCGACCGCTGCGAATCGCTGTACTCGGCGGGTGGCCAGACCGCGCCGTTCTACGCCTACAACCACAGCGCCAAGGTGGTGGCCACCGACCCGTGTCCCACCGGCGGCTCCTCGATCAGCGGGATCGCCTTCGAATCCGGCAGCAACTACCCGGCCGAGTACGCCGGCGCGCTGTTCTTCGCCGATTCCTCCCGCGGCTGCATCTGGGCGATGCAGACGGTCTCCGGCCAGCCGAGTCCCAGCAAGCTGGTGCCGTTCGTGACCGGCGTCAACACGCCGGTGCAGGTGCTCACCGGTCCCGGCGGTGACCTCTTCTACGTCGCGCTGGGTGCCGGGGAACTGCGCCGGGTGAGCTACGCGGGCAGCGGCAACCGGCCGCCGGTCGCCGCGGCCACCGCGACGCCGTCCAGCGGCCCGGCGCCGCTGACCGTCCAGTTCGACGGCACCGGTTCGACCGATCCGGACGCCGGTGACACGTTGTCCTACGCGTGGGACCTCGACGCGGACGGCGCCTACGACGACTCCGCGGCCCCGAAGCCCACCTGGACCTACACCACCGCGGCGGCGGTCGACGCCGGGCTGCGGGTGACCGACTCCCACGGCGCTTCGGCGACCACGACGGTCCGGGTGACCGTCGGAACCCCGGCCGGGCTCGACCCGGTGCCGGTCATCGACACCCCGGCCGCGACGCTGAACTGGTCGGTCGGGCAGACGGTGCCGTTCTCCGGCCGTGCCGTCGACGCCCAGGACGGCGAGCTGCCGCCCTCGGCGCTGTCCTGGCGGCTGGCCATCCGGCACTGCGCGGCCAACGGCACCTGCCACACCCACAACGTCCAGGACTTCCCGGGCGTCGCTTCGGGGTCGTTCGTCGCGCCGGACCACGAGTACCCGTCGTACCTGCAGCTGACGCTGACCGCGACGGACTCCACCGGCCGGACCGGGTCCAAGACGATCGACCTGCAGCCGAAGACAGTGACGCTGAACTTCACCTCGAGTCCCAGCCAGGCGATGCTCACCGTCGGCGGGACCCAGCAGCGGACGCCGTTCTCCCGGACGGTGATCGCCGGATCGACCAACTCGATCAGCGCGAACAGCCCGCAGAACCTGCCGCCGCTGAACATGAAGTACGCCTTCACCGGCTGGGCACACGGCGGGGCGCGGACGCAGAACGTCGTCGCGCCGGCGACGGGCGCCACGTACCAGGCGAACTACCGGCTCTGCTGGCTGCTGCAGCCCTGCTGAGCGGGATGACCCGGCGCCACGCGGCGCCGGGTCACTCCCCGGGGTTCTTCGTCTTCTCGGCCTTCCGCGACTCTTTCGCGGACGACTTCGCGGCCTTCGACGACTCCTTGGCCGCCTTCTTGGACTCCTTCGCGGCCGGATCGTTCCCGAGGCCGTTGCCGTTGTTCCCGTTGTTGCCGTTGCCGTTCCCGGTGTCCGTGCTCGTCACGGCCGGGGCCCCGGAGTCCGCGGCCCCCGCCGACTCGCCCGGTTGCGCGCCGGTCGGCTGCACGTCCGTGGCGCCGGGCACCGACGTCCCCGGTGCCCCCGACGTCGGCACGACGCCGCCGGGCGGGAGCCCGGCGCGGGGGCCGTCCTGCGGCCCGGTCCGCACGGGCTGGGTCGTCGTGCCCTCGCTGCCCGACAGCGGCGGCGGAGCATCGCTGGACGTGCTCGCGCCGATCGTCACCGTCGTGACCAGCGCCGCGCCCGCGGCGGCCACCTTCGCCGCCGTCGCCCACGACAGGACGGAAGCGCCGGTGCCGGCGGCGCCGGACCCGGTCGCTGTCACGGTGAGCCAGTGCGTCGCGACCGGGATACCCAGGATGAGCGGGGCGACGGAGGCCGGCAGTTCCTCGTTGAGCTCCCGGAGACCGGTGGCCAGGCTCCGGCAGTCGGCACAGCGGTCGAGGTGGGCGGCGATCCGGTGCGCCTTATGGTCGGAGATGCCGTCGCGCACGAACTTGGCCAGCTGCGCGGAGACGTTCTTGCAGGTGCGCCGCCGCGCTTCGGGGACGTGCTGGTCCAGGTAGGCCTGGCGCAGGCCCTCCCGGGCGCGGTAGGCCAGCGCCGCTACTCCGTTCGGGGTCATCCCGAGGTCTTCGGCGATCTGCGCGGGCGACTCCCCGACGATCTCGGTCCGCCACAGCACCGCCCGCCACCGCTCGGGCAGGCTCGCGAACGCGTCCGCGGCGACGTTGGCGTGCAGCCGGTCGCCGACCGGCTCGTCACTCCCCGCACTCGGCGTCACATCCGGAACCTCGGCCACCACCGAGACGGCCGCGTCGCGGCGGCGCCAGCTGATCATCGTGTTCCGGATGGTCGTCAGCAGGTACGGCCGGAAATCCTCGTCCGGGCCTTCGCCGGAACGCAGAATCCGTAGTACGCGGGTGAATCCCTCGGCGACCAGGTCGTCCCGCTCCGCCGGATCGGCCGCGATCGCGGCCGCCACCCGCCGGGCCGCGGCGAGGTGCCGGTCATAGAGCTCGCCGTAGGCCGCGATGTCGCCACCACGGACCGCTGCGATCAAAGCCGCGTCGCCAGGGACGTCCGTCGTCCCGGCCACCGCCGGCGCCACTTCGGTCACCACACCCCCTCGCCGTGCGGATGCACGTGCAGAACGTCCCGAGATAGTCGCGCAACGAGCGACCCATGCGCAAGGTTGCGGCGCCGAAAGGACATTCTGTGAATTCGCTTTCCGCCGAGTGCCGGGCCCGTCGAGTTGTCACATCCCTGAGCGATCCCGGGTGGATTCCCCCCGGTGCGCGGGCCGGACGTTGCCTCCGGCCATTACCGGCGGGTAAAGACAACGGCGGTGACCGGGCCGGTCGCCGCCTCAGTGTCCGATGTGGACGGTCCGGGGAGCCGGGAGCCGCTTCGCGGGCCGTCGCCCACCAGAAGGGTTTACCCATGCGCAGAGCCCTGCTCGTGCTGCTGACCGTGCTCCTGCCGTCCTTGGTGCTTCCCGGGGTCGCCCAAGCCGGACCGTCCACTGCCGCGCCCACCGTGACGGCGGTGCCCGCGGACGCCGGGCGGGGCTGGCCGGTGAGCGGCGCCCACGGCGTCCTCGACCTCGCCGCCCGCGGGTACGTCGAAGAGGAGTACCTGCTGTCCGGCCAGGCCGACACGTTCGACCAGGTGGGACTGTGGACCGAAGACGGGCGCTGGGCCACGCGCGTGGCCTCCACCGGCACCCCGTACACGACCCGGATGGTCGTCGTGCGGCCGCGCGACGCCGCCCGGTTCACCGGAACGGTCGTGGTCGAATGGCTCAACGTCAGCTTCGGCGTCGACATCCCGGTGGACTTCTCACAGTCCTACGAGCACTTCATCCGCGAGGGCTACGCCTACGTCGGCGTGACGACCCAGAAAGCCGGTGCCGACAAGCTCAAGAGCCTCGACCCCGCCCGGTACGCCGCGGTGAACCTCAGCGGGGACGCGCTGTCCTACGATGTCTTTTCGCAGGCCGCGCAGGCGGTCCGGGCGAACCCGCAGCTGCTGGGCGGGCGGACGCCGGCCGTCGTGCTGGGCAGCGGACACTCGCAGTCCGCGCTGCGGCTGACCACCTTCGCCAACGCGATCCAGCCGGTGCGGCGCAGCTACCAGGGCTTCCTGATCCACGGCCGGGCCGCGCTCGCGGCCCCGATCGGCGACGGCGTCGCCGGGCCGCTGTCGGCGAAGATCCGCACCGATCTCGGCGTCCCGGTGTTCGTCCTACAGTCGGAGACCGACGTCATCGCGTCGGCCTCGGTCCGGCAGGACACCGCGCAGGTGCGGACCTGGGAGGTGGCCGGCACCGCGCACGCCGACCAGTACGGGCTGAACCTGTACAACGCGGCCAACGCCCGGGACGGGTCCATCAACGACGGCGCCCCGACGACGTGCGACAAGCCGGTCAACAGCATGACCTTCCGGTATGCGGAAAACGCGGCGTTCCGCTACCTGGACCGGTGGGCCCGCGGTGGCGCGGCCCCGCCGGCGGCGGCACCGATTTCGATGCTGCTCAACCTGATCATCCTGCGCGACGGCGACCAGAACGCCCTCGGCGGCGTCCGGCTGCCCGACCTGGACGTCCCGGTAGCGTCCTACGCGCCCAACAACAGTGGCGGCAACGTGCCGGGCGCGTGTCTGCTGCTGGGCACGACCACGCCGCTGACGCCGGCCCGGATCCGGCGGCTGTACCCGGACCACGCCACCTACGTCGCCAAGTTCACCGCGGCGGCCGACCGGGCCCTGCGCGCGGGCTACCTGCTGCAACCCGACCGCGACGAGGCCGTGGCCCGGGCCCAGGCGGCCCCGGTGCCGTAACCGTCCACAAAGGAGTGTCCACGGCGAGCCCGTCCCGGTCCGGGGCGGGCTCGCCGGCGAAACCGCCGAAACACCCCCTCGCCACCGCCGTTCTCGCTACCCTGGCCCCGCCGATTCCGAACGATTGAGTTTTCCGAACGAATGAGGAGGTGGCGATGCGGTTCAAGGCTTTGCGCGTCGCGGTCGCGGCGGTGGTTGCCCTGTCGCTGGCCGTGCCCGCCCAAGCCAGCCCGCGGCCCGATCAACCGGTTTCGCTGGGGGGCAAGAAGGTTCTGCTGGTCAACGACGACTCGGTGCAAGCGGGGAAGCCCGACGGGTCGGACGGGCGGGGCATCTACGTGCTCCGGCAGGCGCTGTGCCGGGCCGGAGCCGACGTGGCGATCGTCGGCCCGTGGGCGGTCCAGGGCGGCAAGGGCCGGTCCACGGCCGTGTCGTTCACGTCGTCCGTCGCGCCGCCACCGGCGGTGCCGGCGGAGTTCGCCGCGGACTGCGCGAGCGCGCCGGGGCACGGGCTCGTGCTGGGCGCGTGCCAGGGTGCCACCCCGTGCGGCCCGGGCAGCGCGTCCCTCACCCCGGCGGACGTGACCGAGCTGGCGCTGACCGGCATCCTGCCGCAGCGGCTCGGCTGGACGAGCGGGCCGGACCTGGTCCTTTCCGGGATCAACGCGGGCCAGAACACCGGCCTCCCGATCAGCATGTCCGGCACGGTCGGCGCCGCTTCGGTGGCGATCGAGCGGGGCCTGCCGGCACTGGCGGTCAGCGCGGGTTCGGGCGCCACGCCCCCGTCGACGGAGACGTACCAGGCCGCGGCCGACGTCACCCTCCGTCTGCTGGCGTCGCCCCGGACGTGGAAGTTCGTGCAGGACATGGCGCTGGTCAACGTCAACCAGCCGGACGTGGCGCCGGGCGCGGGGGCGTCGCCGGTGCGCTGGACGAAGGTCAGCCGGGTGGCTTCGGGCTGGGTGAAGTACGTCCCGGCCGCGGACGGGACGTACCAGCTGTCCTACGACGTGGTGCCGTCGCCGGCGTACGAGGCCGACAGTGACGCGAAGGCCCTGCTCGACGGGTACGTGAGCGTGTCCCTGGTCGCGGTGGACCGCGGCTATTTGGGCCGCCTGCGCGGCTGAGTTCGGTCCGGAGGGCGCGTCGCAGCCTGCGGCGCGCCCTCCGGGCTCACTGAAACCTGTTCCACCGCACCGCCGAGCTGACAAACCCCGCCCAACCGCCGTATCTTGTCGAGAACAGTAACGTGTTCTAGTCTGGCGCCGTGGAAGGGACCGGGATGGACGAGCAGGCGATGCGGTATCCGAACCACCTCGGCCACCTGGTCGTCTCCGCCCTGAAACGGCACCGGGACAAGCCCGTCATGGTGCTGGGCGAGACCACGATGACCGGGGGCCGGACCGCCGAGCAGGTCAGCCAGTACGCCCAGGCCTTCGAGGCGCTCGGCGCGGGCACCGGCGCGCCGGTCGCGCTGCTGTCGCTGAACCGGCCGGAAGTGCTGCTCATCATCGCCGCCGGGCAGCTGCAGGGCTCGCGGCGGACCGCGCTGCACCCGCTCGGGTCGCTCGACGACCACGCCTACATCCTCGGCGACGCCGGCATCACCACGCTGATCATCGACCCGGTGCCCGCCTTCGTCGACCGCGCGCTCGGCCTGCTCGACAAGGTCCCCGGCCTGACGCAGGTGCTCACCATCGGACCGGTGCCGGAGCCGCTGGCCCACGTCGGCAAGGACCTCACCGCGGCCGCCGCGACGTTCGAACCCCGGCCGCTGGCGCCCGCCGTGCTGCCGCCGGACCAGGTCGTCTCGATCACCTACACCGGCGGGACCACCGGCAAGCCCAAGGGTGTCATGGGCACCGCGCAGGCGATGACCACGATGACGCAGATCCAGCTGGCCGAATGGGAGTGGCCCGAGGCGCCGAAGTTCCTGATCTGCACCCCGCTCTCGCACGCCGGCGCCGCGTTCTTCGCCCCGACGCTGATCAAGGGCGGGTCCCTGGTCGTCGTGCCGAAGTTCGACCCCGCCGACACCCTGCGGATCATCGAAGAGCAGCGGATCACCGCGACCATGCTGGTGCCCACCATGCTCTACGCGCTGATGGACCACCCCGACTCGCGCACCCGCGACCTGTCCTCGCTGCAGACGGTCTACTACGGGGCCGCGTCGATCAACCCGGTGCGCCTGCGCGAGGCGATCGACCGGTTCGGCCCGATCTTCGCCCAGTACTACGGCCAGTCCGAGGCCCCGATGGCGATCAGCTACCTCGCCAAGGGCGACCACGACGACGCCCGGCTCGCCTCCTGCGGCCGTCCGTCGGCCTTCCTGCGCACCGCGCTGCTCGACGCCGACGGCAACCCGGTGGCCCCGGGCGAGCCGGGCGAGATCTGCGTGGCCGGGCCGCTGCTGGCCGGCGGGTACTGGAACCTGCCGGAGATCACCGCCGAGACCTTCCGCGACGGCTGGCTGCACACCGGCGACGTCGCCCGCGAAGACGAGGACGGCTTCTGGTTCATCGTCGACCGGGTCAAGGACATGATCGTCACCGGCGGGTTCAACGTGTTCCCCCGCGAGGTCGAGGACGTCGTGGCCGAGCACCCGGCGGTCGCCCAGGTCGGCGTGATCGGCACCCCGGACGAGAAGTGGGGCGAAGCGGTGACGGCGGTCGTGGTCCTGCGCGAGGACGCCGGCCACGACCTCGAGCGGCTCACCGCCGAGATCCAGGCCGCGGTGCGCGAGCGCAAGGGCCCGGTGCACGTGCCCAAGCAGGTGATCGTGGCGGAGTCGCTGCCCATGACCGGGCTGGGCAAGCCGGACAAGAAGGCCCTGCGCGCGCAGTACGAGCCCCGCCGGGCCGGCGTGTAGCGCCCTCCTCCGTTCGAGCGAACCCCGCTGCGCTGTCACGGACCGGCGCGCAATCTCGTCTCCGGGATGCGCAGCCGTCCGGGGCCACCGGGCGGCGCCGGACGGAGGGAACGGACACATGAAGGTCGTCGTCATCGGCGGGACCGGGCTGATCGGCCGGAACGTGGTGGCCTGGCTGGCCGAGCAGGGCCACGAAGCGGTGCCCGCGGCGCCGAGCACCGGGGTGGACACGATCACCGGCGAGGGGCTGAAGGAGGTGCTGCAGGGCGCCGACGTCGTGGTGGACGTCTCGAACTCGCCGTCGTTCGCCGACGACGACGTGATGGCCTTCTTCCGCACGTCGACCGCCAACCTGGTGGACGCGGCGAAGGAGGCGGGCGTCCGGCACTACGTCGCGCTGTCCGTGGTGGGCACGGACCGGCAGCCGGACGTCGGGTACTTCCGGGCCAAGGTCGCGCAGGAGGAGCTGATCGCCGGATCGGGGCTGCCGTTCTCGATCGTCCGCGCCACCCAGTTCTTCGAGTTCGCCGGCGGCATCGCGGACGGCTCGACCACCGACGGCGTCGTCCGCCTGCCCGGCGCCGGCGTGCAGCCGATGGCCGCGGCCGAGGTGTCGGCCGCGGTGGGCCGGGCCGCCGCCGGGCCGGCCACCGGCGGGGTCGCCGAGATCGCCGGGCCGGAAGTCTTCGGCCTCGACGAGTGGGTGCGCACCGTGCTGACCGCGCGCTCCGATCCGCGGCAGGTGGTCACCGACCCGCGGGCACCGTACTTCGGGGCGGTGCCGGGGCCGGAGGATCTCCTGCCGGGACCGGGCGCGCGGCTGGCCGGGACGACGCTCGCCGAGTGGCTCGGGCGGGCGTGAGACGTTATACGCCGTCGTGGTCCGGGTCGGCGTTGAGCACGATGCAGCCCACGTAGCCGTCCCGGGCCCGGGTCACCTTCAGCAGCATGCTCGGCTGGTAGATCGAGTCGCCGTCGTTGAAGGTGTCCCGGCCGGTGTGCTGCGCGTAGGGCTGGGTGGCGAACACCCGCGCGTTCAGCGTTTCGTCGAACATCAGCTGCGTCGTGAGCGTCTTCTCGTTGCCGACGTGCACCATCACGTGGACGTGCACGGTCCGGCCGCGGTACCAGCCCGGCCAGATCGTGGTGAACTCGACGATCCCGCGCTGGTTGGTGACCTGGGCGCCGCGCAGGTACCGCTTGTCGTCGGTGGGGACGAGATCGGTGTCCCCGCCGCCGGGCGGCGGCGAGCCGGTGGGCGGGGTTCCGGTGGGCGGCGTCCCGGTCGGCGGGGTCCCGCCGCCGCCGCCGGACGCCGCCTCCGCGCCGGAGTACAGGCCGCCCGCGTCGCAGTGCCAGATCTCGACCACCGCGTGCGGGATCGGCTTGCAGGTCTCGCTGTCCTGCACCTGCAGGGCGAGCCGCAGCTTCGTGCCCTGCTTGTCCTCGCGGATGTCACTGCGGATCTTGTCGGCGTCGAAGTAGTACGGCCCCTGCGTGGTGGACGCGGTGAGGGTGCACGTCCGCGCGCCGGTGAACAGGGCGGTGAGGTCCGCGTCGGTGACGGCCTCCAGGGCGACCGTCTCGCCGGTGGACGTCGTCGTGACGGCGCTCGTGCCCGCGCTCTGGCCCGCGCACGCCGTGACGAGCGCGCCCAAGCCGACCGAACTCACGCCGGCGAGCAGCCGGCGCCGGCTGACCCGCTGTCCCTCGTGATCGTTTCCCATGCCTGTCCCTTCGTGGTGGGTAATGGCCGGTTGACTTCCGCCTGACCCGGCCTTGGGCCAGCGTGGCGAGGGCAGCTGTGGCCGGGCTGTGGTGAAGCTGTGCGTTGCCGAGCGGTCACCCAAGGCGAACGGGTACGCTGTCCCTGGTAGTCAAAAAGTTGAGTAGGTGAGGTGCGCATGAGCAGCTTCCGCAAGGCCGTCGAGGCCCGCGATCCCGACGCCATGGCCGCGACACTGGCGGAGAACGTCGTCTTCCGCAGCCCGGTCGCGTTCAAGCCGTACCCGGGCAAGGCGATCACCGCCGCGATCCTGCGCGGAGTGCTGCGCGTGTTCGAGGATTTCCGGTACGTGCGCGAGCTGACCGGCGGCGAAGGCCGGGATCACGCGCTCGTCTTCGAAGCCCGGATCGGGGACGTGCGGGTCGAGGGCTGCGACTTCCTGCACCTCGACGAAGACGGCCTGATCGACGAGTTCACCGTGATGGTCCGGCCGCTCTCGGCCGCGCAGGCGCTGGCGGAAGCGATGGCGGCGCAGTTCGAGCAGATCCAGCGCGAAGCACTCAACTAGTTGAGCATGGCACTGCGCAACGCGCTGATGGCGGCGCTGCTCGAAGGCGAGGCGTCGGGCTACGACCTGGCGAAGGGGTTCGACGCCTCGGTGGCGAACTTCTGGGCGGCCACCCCGCAGCAGCTCTACCGGGAACTGGACCGCATGGCGGCCGACGGCCTGGTGCGGGCGCGGCTGGTCCACCAGGAGCGGCGCCCGGACAAGCGGCTGTTCTCGCTCACCGACGCCGGGTACCGGGCGCTGAACGAGTTCACCGCGCGCCCGCCCCGCCCCGGCGTGATCCGCGACGAGCTCCTGGTGCAGGTGCAGGCGGTGGACGTCGGCGACGAAGGGGCGGTCCGGCAGGCGCTGGCCGAGCGGATGGCCCGGGCGGAAGCCAAGATCGCGGGCTACGAACGGCTTCGCGCGCGGCTGCTGGACGGGCGCTTCGAGGACGACTACCTCGCCGAGGCCGAGCGGATCGGCCCGTACCTGACGCTGATGCGGGGCCTGTCGTTCGAGCGCGAAAACCTGCGGTGGTGCGAACAGTCGCTGAAGGTGCTCGACCGGCGCGGGCGCGGGTCAGCTCAGGCCGGCGTCGTGGATTAGGATCGCCACCTGGGTCCGGTTCGCCGCCTCGAGCTTCGCCATGATGTGTCCGATGTGGACTTTGACGGTGGACGCGCTGACCGCCAGCGCCGTGCCGATCTCGGCGTTGCTCAGCCCGCGTCCGATGTGGACGGCCACGTCGTGTTCGCGCGGGGTCAGCACCGAGAGCTTCGCCCGGGCCCGCGAAGAGCCGCCGCCGGCGGCGAATTCGGCCAGCAGCCGCTTGGTGATCTTCGGCGACAGCATCGCCTCGCCGCGGGCCACGACGCGCACCGCGTCGACCAGCTCGCGCGGCGGGGTGTCCTTCAGCAGGAACCCGGCCGCGCCGTGGCGCAGGGCCGTGTAGACGTACTCGTCGACGTCGAACGTCGTCAGCACCACCACCGCCGGGGCCGCCGGGTGCTCCACCAGCCGCCGGACCACTTCGAGCCCGTCGACCTCGGGCATCTGGACGTCGGTCAGCACGACGTCCGGCCGGTGGCGGTCGGTCAGCTCGACCGCCCGCACGCCGTCGGTGTCCTCGGCGACCACCTCGACGTCGCCCGCCGACTCCAGGATCATCCGGATGCCGCTGCGGACCAGTTCCTCGTCCTCCAGCAGCACGACCTTGACCGTCACCGCCGTCCTCCCACCGGGAACCGCGCCAGCACCCGGAACCGGCCGTCGCCGGTCGGCCCGGTCTCCAGGTCGCCGCCGGCCAGCTCCACTCGTTCGCGCATCCCGACCAGACCGTAGCCGGACCCCGGGACGGCGCTGCCGCGCGGGGTCAGCCGGTTGGTCACCGCCACCTCCAGCCGGCCGCCGGTGACCGCGAGCCGGACCCCGACGGCGGCGTGCGGCGCGTGCTTGCCCGCGTTGGTCAGCGATTCCTGCACGACCCGGTACACGGCCCGGCCGACGTCGCCGGGCACCACCGGCAGCGGGTCCGGCAGCGCCAGCTCGACCCGCGCCCCGCTCGCGGCGACCCCGTCGACGAGGCGTTCCAGCGAGGCGAGGACACCGGGGCCGGCGTCCCCGGCCGGGGCGTCGTCGCGCAGCACCCGCAGGATCCCGCGCAGCTCGTCGAGCGCGAGCGCGCTGGTGGCACGGATGGTTTCGGCGGCCTGCTCGGTTTCTTCGTCCGGCGCCCGCATCGAAAGGGCGCCGGCCTGCAGCGCGACCGCGGTCACCCGGTGGGCGACGACGTCGTGCATCTCGCGGGCGATCCGCCGCCGTTCGGCGAAGACGGCCCGGTCGGCCAGCAGGGTCCGGGTGCGCTCGGCTTCGTCGGCGCGTTCGCGCAGCACGGCCAGCAGCGCCGCGCGCTGGTGCATCCACAGCCCGGCCAGCACCGGCCCGAGCACGAAGGTGGCGAGCACGATCACGACGAGGGTGAAGCTGCCGGGGTCCCGCAGCACCGGCACCACGTTCCCGGCGACCCCGGCGACGACCACGGCCACCCCGGTCACGACACTCACGCCGTGCCGGGCGGCGACCGAGTACTGCGCCACCACCAGCGGGATCAGCGTCACCCCGGCGGGCATGCAGGCGACGGCGACGAGCAGCACGAGAAAGGGCCACCGGCGCCGAGCCAGCAGGGCGAGCCCGGAGACGACGACGGCGGGGACGTAGAGCGCGGGGTGCGGGTCCCGCGGGTCACCGCCGGTCAGCGACACGACGATGACGGCGGCGGCCACCGCGACATCGAGCGCCAGCAGGAGGAGGCGGCCGTCCCACCAGCTCAGCCATCGCTTCACCGTGATCAGCCTAGGCTCCCGTGACGGCCCGCGCCGACCGCGGCGGCCGTCAGCACCACGGCCGGCCTCGCGAAGGCACCGTCCCGATAGGACTTGCCGAGTCCGTCCGCGACGATCACCGCCGGATCGCCACGGCGGCGTCGCGGCGGCCGAACAGGAACCACAGCACGCTGCCCAGGAACGGCGCGCAGAAGGCGAAGACCACCCAGACGAGCTTCATCCCGCCGGTCAGCGGGGACCGCAGGATGCCGACGAGCGCGGCCAGGAACAGCACGGCGAAGGCCAGCACGGCGACGCCGGCCACGCCCAGCAGGATCCAGGCCTGCGTCGTCTCGGATGCCACGGACATGCGAACTCCACTTCGGACTCGGTGATCACACCACGATCGCCGGTCCGGCGGGCTCGCGCATCGGAAGTTCGGACGTCATGAGCTAGGCAGAAAGTCTTAACCCGCGGTTGTACGACTCTTGTACGGCCGCGTCCCACGATGGCTCCCATGTCACTCCACCGTCTGGCCAAGGCCGCACTGGCCGCCGGCGTGCTGGCGGGCCTGGCGGCCGCGCCGGCCTCCGCCGCCGCGGCCGCGCCGTCGACCTTGCCCGCCGACCAATACACCCTGACCGCCACCTACAACCAGTTCGACGCGGTGAACGGCGCCCTGGTGTCGAAGCTGGGCACCGCGGCCGTCCACACCGTGATGGACAACGCGAACCACGACCGCACCGCCCTGCCGTCGTCGTTCTCCGTCGCCGGGCTCGAGACCGGGTTCCGGTTCGACAGCGGCGACAACTCCGACTGCACCAACTACCCGCAGGGCATCACCACCAGCCGCGACGCCGTCGGGACGGCCAACGGCGGCAACTACGACGGGCACCAGCTCGTCGCCGTCAGCTGGTACACCAAGGACGGGTGTGACGGCGGCCAGCAGCGCAGCCGGATCACCCTGGTCGACTGGGACGCCGACTACCCGAACGCCTACCGCAAGATCCTGCTGGTCGAGCCGACCGGCACCGCGGACGCGCCGGACTTCAAGGACATCCCGATCCACGCCGGCGGCATGTCCTGGTACGGCGACTACCTCTACGTCGCCGACACCGGGAAGGGCATGCGCGTGTTCGACATGCGCAAGATCCTCAAGACGAACACCGGCGGCACGGCCGACCAGATCGGCCACCAGAGCGGCAGCACGTACTACGCCCACAACTACGCCTACGTCCTGCCGCAGGTCGGCACGATCTCCTCGAAGACGACGTCGGGGACGAACCTCGCGTGGTCGTCGATCTCCCTCGACCGGGTGAGCAAGTCGATCGTGATGACCGAGTACACCTGCTCCTCCGGCTGCACCGATTACCCGAACCGGGCGCCGCGGGCGATCCGCTACCCGTTCGCCGCCGGCGGCACGTTCGCCGCGACGACGACGGCGAGCCAGGCGCTGCAGCTGCCCTGGTACAAGCTCAACGGCGTCGCCTCGCACAACGGCCGCTGGTGGTTCCAGTCGTCCGGTGCGAAGCAGCTCTACTACTGGAAGCCGTCGGCCGCCTCGCAGACCTTCGCCTGGGTCGGCAGCGGCGAGAGCCTTTCCTACTGGGAGGACGACACCGCCGCCGACCTGCTGTGGTCGCTGCAGGAGGGCGCGGGCAACCGCAACGTCTTCGCGGTCACGCAGGCCACCTACGGCGGTGGCTGAGCAGCCGGAAAAGGCCCGTCCGGGGACATCCCGGGCGGGCCGTTCGCCGTTGCGGTGAGATCCGGATCACGTCGGCGTGGCTCGGCGCGCCCGCGGGGCCGCTGCCTGCCATCCTGTGCCGTCAACAGGTAGCGGACGAGAGGACAACCCCGTGGGCATCATCGCCTGGATCGTACTGGGTCTCATCGCCGGGGTGATCGCGAAAGCCCTCATGCCGGGCAAGGACCCGGGCGGCTGCATCATCACGATCCTGCTCGGCATCGCCGGCGCGTTCGTCGGCGGCTGGATCGGCAAGACGCTGTTCCACACCCAGCTCGGCACGTTCTTCGACCTGCGCACGTGGGGCCTGGCCATCCTGGGCGCGCTAGTCATCCTGGCCGGCTACCGGCTCATCTTCCACCGCCGCGACTGACGCACCGGTGGGGGCGCCGGGCCGGCGCCCCCACCGGCCGCGGTTCAGTTCAGCGTGACACCGTACGCGCTCAGCGCCTCGCCGACCGGCTGGAAGTACGAGCTCCCGCCGCCCTTGCCGGACGTGATGCCCAGGCCGACGCTGCCGGCGAACAGGCAGCCGCCGGAGTCGCCGGGGTTGACCAGCGCGTTGGTCTGGATCAGCTGGTACACCGAGCCTTCGGCGTAGTTCACCGTCACGTTGGTCCGCTGCACCGAGCCCGAGGTCAGGTGCGTGGTGCTGCCGCTCTTGCTGATCCGCTGCCCGACGGTCGCGGTGCCGGCCGAGCTGATTCGCTGGGTGGAGCCGTTCCACAGGGTGACGGCGCCGGGCGCGCTGCCGGTGGTGTTGCGGATGAGGCCGTAGTCGTTGGTGGGGAAACTCGCCCCCTGCGACGGGCCGACGTTCCACTGAGAGACGGCGCGGGTGCAGTGCCCGGCATCGATGAGGTAGTTCTGCCCGCCGCGGTTGGTGTTGAAGCCCGCCGAGCAGCGGGTGCCGCCCCCGGTGATGGCTTCGCCGTTGTAGATGGCGGTGTGCATCTCCCCGGAGACCCGCTCCACGCGCACCCGGTCACCGAGCGAGGCGGCCGCCTTCAGCAGCGCATCGGTGCCTTTGGCGGCGTCGGCCACGGTCAGCACGACCTGGTTGGCCTTCGGGTCGAGCCCGATGGAGGTGTGCGTCACCGCGGGCAGTGTCTGCAGGGCATCCTGCGCGCTCGCCAGGGCGGCACTGGAGTGCTTGACCACCCTCGCCTGCGCGCCGGCTTGCTTCGCCTGGTCGACGGCGGCTTGGTCGAGCACGTTGACGACAGGCTGGGCGGCGTCGTCGAGGTAGCCATCGGCGGCGCGGGCCCCGAGGGAAGCGGTGACGCGCTGCAGGGTGCCGACGCTGGTCGCTTGGGTCCGCAGCAGGGCAACGGCGGCGGATTCGCTGATCCCGGCCTCGGCGGCAAGGGAGGCGACGGCTTCCTGCTGCACGGTGGCGGAGTAGCCCTCGATGGTCTCGGCGCCGGCGGTGTTCGCGGCGGCGCTGAACCCGATGGCCGCGGCGGCGGCCACGAGGGCGGTGGCGGAGCGGGCGAGGAGGTGGTGTCCCGGGGACGTTCTGCGCATGCCGGCAACTCACTTTCGCGATCGCGGACGAAGCCGGCACCCAGGGTGGCGGCACCGGCCCAGCCGGCGTTGTGGCCGGCGGTGGATCGAGGGTGCTGCGGCGGGTCGGTGAGGCGGTACCGACTTTCGTCGGATGGGACAAAAGATAGGTACCGGGCAATTCGCCCAGGAGCGCACCGCGCAGAGCAACCGGACAGTGGGACAGCTCGGGTGGCTTTGCGGCTGATTCGGCGGCGGCTCGGCGGTCGGCTCGGCAGCTGGCGTTGCGGCTGGCGTTGCGGCTGGCGTTGCGGCTGGCGTTGCGGCTGGCGTTGCGGCTGGCGTTGCGGCTGGCGTTGCGGC
>NZ_JBSGJD010000049.1:0-43571 GCF_053605405.1 Amycolatopsis sp. NPDC003861 | reverse complement strand
ATTGTGTCTGGTGTTAACTCGTTGCTATTCCGATCTGCCAAGCAAAGTGTCACTGCCGGCCTCCGGCCACGCTGTGTGCCCGGAGCCCGGGTTTTCACTGGCAGGCTTCGCAGTCCGGGTCGTCGATGCGGCACGCGGCGCCGTCGGTGAGCGGGAAGTCGAAGTCCTCCAGCTCGGGCACGGCGACGGACTCTTCCGGGGTGGTGGTGGCGGACATGGCCCTCCCTTGTGGACGAACGGGTTCTCCTGGGTGTAGCGCCGAAGATCGCCCCGCATTCCGTGACGCGCGCCACAGGGCGGTCGGTGCTCGAGGAGCCGCACGAGGTCGGTGATCGGTTGTCCGCGCACATCGGGACGATGTCCGTGTTCGCGGGCGGCTTCGCGGGTAGTCCTCTCCCGGACGATCACCGAGCCGGCGTAAGGGGGCTTTTCGTGCCGCAATGGGTGGCGGCGGGGTGCTGGGGCCTCGTCGGCGGGATCGCGCTCGTGCTCGGCGCCGCGGTGGCCTGGTGGGTGCGGGTTTCGCGGCGGGTGGTGGCCGGGATCATGGCCTTCGGGGCCGGGGTGCTCATCTCCGCGCTCGCCTTCGACCTCGTCGACGAGGCCCAGCGGTCCGGCGGGCTCTGGCCGACCGCGGGCGGCTTCCTCGGCGGTGCCGCGGTGTACGTCCTGATCAACGTCCTGCTGGCCCGCCGGGGAGCCCGGCACCGCAAGCGGTCCGGCGACCAGCAACCGTCCGAACAGGACACCGCGGGCAGCGGGGCCGCCATCGCCGTCGGTGCCCTGCTCGACGGCATTCCCGAATCCGTCGTGCTCGGCGTCTCCTTGCTCGGGGGCGGCGGTGTCGGGATCACCGTGCTGGCCGCCGTGTTCATCTCGAACGTCCCGGAAGGGCTGTCCAGCGCCGCCGGCATGAAAGCCGCCGGTCGCAGTGCCCGGTACGTCTTCGGCGTCTGGACCGGCATCGCGGTCGCCAGCGGGGTCGCGGCCCTGGTCGGCAACCTGCTGCTGCGGACCGCGTCCCCGGCGACCGTCGCCGCCATCACGGCCGTGGCCGCGGGGGCGATCCTCGCGATGATCGCCGACACGATGATCCCCGAGGCCTTCGAACGCACCGAGCTCTACACCGGCCTGCTCGCCACCATCGGCTTCCTGACCGCGTTCCTCATCGGGCACGCCGGCTGACGACGACCGCGACCACGACACCGGCCGCGGTGAACACCGCCGTGGCCACCGGGCTCAGGTACTTCGACAGGCTCGGCGCGCTGCTCGGCCCGGCCAGCCACAGCGTCAGCGCGGTGGCGTAGACCGCGGCGAGCCCGGCGGCCCACCAGCGGTGGACCCGCCGGCGCAGCGAACCGATCAGCACGACGGCGATCGGCAGACCGGACAGCAAGGCGAACTGGCCGGCCACCAGGACCGGGACGGCCCAGGCCGCGACGAGCACGGCCTTCGAGGTGCGAGGCGGGGTGGTGACAGTCATCGGATTCCCTTTCCGCGGGCTTCGGCGGTGGTCTTGAGGTCGGCGAGCCAGGCGTCGAGCCCGGGCGCCAGGTAGCGGAGGGCCGTGGCGGGGTCGGCTTCGATCTGGGCGCCCGTCCAGCTCTCCTCGGTGCGGACGAGCACGCCGCCCCGCACCGGGGTGAACGTCCAGACGTGCACGCCACGGTCGATGCGCAGCCCGTCGCCGATCGCCGGCCCGGTCCAGCGGACGCACCGGCCCGGCTGCACCTGCCCGACCGTCGAGGTGATGACCAGGGTGGTCGCCGGGGTCGTGGGCGTCGGCGGTGCGGGCGTGGTCCAGCGGAACCGCGAACCCGGCCGCAGCGGACCCGTGTCGAGCTTCTTCGCGCTGGTGACGGCCGATTGCCACGCGGGCCAGCGCGCCACGTCGGTGTGCAGCTTCCAGACCGCGGCGGCCGGCGCCTCGACGAACGTTTCGGACCGGTGGTGCAGCTGCGCGGCCGGGTCGATGCCGGCGCCCCGGCAGGTCGGAGCGGGGGTGGCCTCGGCGACGGCGGCGGTGCCGGTGAGTCCCGCGGTCACCGCGAGCGCGAGCAGTGCCGAACGGATCATGGTGGTCTCCAGTTTGTTAGTGGCTATCGTGACGGTTAGAAGTTATAACCGACATCGCGTGAGTGTCAATAGGAAAAGTGATAGCCTCTAACGGTGATGAGCGAGAGCCCGCGAGAGCGTTATCGAGCCCAGGTGCGCGAGGAGATCAAGCGCCACGCGTGGGAGCAGATCGCCGCGGCCGGCGTGCCCGCGCTGTCGCTCAACGCGATCGCCAAGCAGGTCGGCATGAGCGGCCCGGCGCTGTACCGGTACTTCGCGAGCCGTGACGAGCTGATCACCGCGCTCATCCGCGACGCCTACCGCAGCCTCGCCGACACCGTCCGCGCGGCCCGCGACGCCGGAGCGGGCGTGTCCGGGCTGGCGGCCACCATCGGCGAGTGGGCGCGCAGCGATCCCCAGCGCTACTTCCTCATCTACGGCACGCCCGTGCCCGGCTACCACGCACCCGGGGACACGACCGCGATCTCGTTCGAGGTCATGGCCGTGCTGATCGAAGCCTGCGCCGAAGAGGCGGGCGACGAGCCGCCGACCCCCTTCGACGTCCACCTCGAAACCCACCGCGCCTGGGCGGGCGACCACCCGGCGCGACCCGCGGTCCTGCACCGCGCGCTGTCCTTCTGGACCCGCCTGCACGGCGTGCTCTCCCTCGAGCTGGCCGGCCACTTCGCCGGCATGAAATTCGACCCGGAGCTGCTGATCACCGAGGAACTGGCCGCGCTGGAGCGGTCGTGATCACCCGGTCTGTTCGCGGATCCAGTCCGCCACGACGTCCACCCGGGCGATCGTCTCGGGCCCGGGCTGCGGGCACGGCGGTCCGGTGTTGACGATCGCCACCAGCGTCGCGGTGGCGTCGTCGTCGGAGACGAAGAACGGGCCGCCGGAGTCCTCGGGGCACGGGCCGTTTTCGACCGTGCGCTTGCCGACCGGCTGGGCCTCCAGGGTCGCCTGGCCGATGCCCGACACCGTGAAGCGGCCGCGCTTGAGGTGGTCGGACGGGCCCAGGACGGTCGCCGAGAGCGAACCCCAGCCGGCGAACTGGAGCTGCTTCCCGACCGACGGCCGGGTCGTGGCCAGCCGCACCGGGGTGATGTCCTCGACCGGGCTGCCCAGCTTGGCCACCGCGAGGTCGTTGACCGGCGACTGCCGGACGTCGACCACCTCGCTCGTGTAGCCGCCGGGATCGCTGTCCTTCAGCCGCCCGACGGTGACCTTCATCGTGTACGGCGGCCGCCCGCCGATCCGGGTGTCCTTCAGGTCGTGGAAGCAGTGCCCGGCGGTGACGATCCACTGCGGCGCCACCAGTGACCCGCTGCAGGCGCCGCTGCGCACGCCACCACCCGGGACGGGGATGTCGTCGGAGGTCAGCTTCGCGTTGAACGGCAGGACCGGGTTCGGTGCGGGCCGGGTCGACGTGGCCACCGGAGCCGGGGCCGGGGCGGCCGTGTCGGGCAGGCTGTTCCCCCCGGCCGCGGCGGCCAGGACGGGCCCCGCGACCGTCAGTCCGGTCACGGCGTGGGCGAACGCGAGGCCGGCGCCCGCCAGCACCGCGACCGCGACCGCTCGTGCCCGGAACTGCCGTCGTCGATCCGAAGAGGTCCTCACACTCTTAATGCACGGGTGAAAGCCCGGAATGGTTGCGAGAACCGGACGGCACTTGCATCCGCGCCGGTCAGCCGCGTCGCCGGCCGGCCGGTTTCGGCGCCGCGATCGCCGGCCACAGCACGGACACGACCGCTTCGGGGATTTCGTCCCGGCTCTCGCCCCGGTGGAAGGCGGCGAAGTAGCTGCCGAAGCAGAGGGTTGCGATGGTGTGCTTGTCGATGCCGCTTCGGACCGCGCCGCTCTCCTGCAACTGGGAGAGCACGTTCTCGACGAGGGTGACCCGCGGTTCGACGGCGTGCTCCCGCAGGATCCCGAGCAGCTCGGGGGTGCGGATCGCTTCGCCGGCGAAGTTGCCCATGAGGACCATGGCGTCCGGGTTGAAGTACGCGGGATCGAGCCGTCGGACGGCTTCGGTGAACGCTTCCCGCGGGTCCAGCGCGGTCAGGTCGACGGTGTAGGAGTCGCGCTGTTTGCGGAAGCCGTAGTCGAGCGCGTCGACGACGAGCTCGAACTTGGTGCGCCACCGCCGGTACAGCGTCGGACGGCTGACTTTCGCGTCGGCCGCGATGTCGCCGATCGTCATCAGGGAGTAGCCGTCGCGGACGAGGCGTTCGCGCGTGGCCAGGATGATCGCCTCGTCGAGCGCGGCGTCGCGGGGGCGCCCGCCGGGCTTCGGCGCGGCTTCCTCGTCGCTTGCTGACGCCATGGAGGAAGCCTAGCCGATCCGTTACGGCACGTGACCGTAACGACCGCGCCCGGCGGGTCACGCCGTCAGGGGCGTTGCCCCACTTCGTCGACGTAGGTCTTGACCGTCACCGCGGTGTCGGTCGTGCCCAGGAACTGGTACGTGGTGGCGTCGAAGACCAGCACGATCGGCTGCGCTTTCGGGCTCGAGCCGGGGGGCATCGGGAATTCGATCCCGACCCCCGGGCGGCCGGCGCCGTCGGTGACGTGGTCCCGGGCCGTCAAGCCCGGCACCCGCGCCGCCGCCTCGAACAGGGCCGCGTACGACGCCGGCTGGAGGACCTGCTCGTAGGCCAGGTTGTAGACGGCCTTGCCGATGTAGCCGGCCCGGCCGGCGCGATCGGCTTCCTTTCCGTAGAGGTAGGCCAGCATCGCGTCGGCCGTCGTCGGCAGGTCCGTCCGGTAGACCGTCTTGGGCGTGCAGTCCTCGAGCATCCCTTCCTTGCGCGGGTCGTTCGTGCCGTACATCGGCGCCTTGCCGTTGCGGCAGCCCCCCACCTTGATGCTGCCGATCAGGCTGTCGCGGGTTCCGTCGATCGAGAACCAGACCTCGCGGATGTGGTGGTCGGGCTGCTCCGTCTTCACGTAGAGAAACTGGTCGGGGCGCGGTGGCTTGGCCGGTTCCTTCAAGGCCGTGCTCGCCGCCTCGGTCAGCACCTTGACCGGGTCGGCGTGCGCGACGCCGACCCCGACCCCGCCGACCTGGTCGGCGGGGGCCAGCGCGACGACGGCGGTGATCGCGGCGGCCAGGCCGGCCGAGGCGCCGGCGAGCCAGAACCAGCGGCGCGGCCGGTGCCGCCGCTCACCGCGGGCGGCTTCCAGGAGCCGCTCGCGGGCCGGGGTGAGGTGCTCCGCCGGGGCGAAGCCGACGGTTTCCGCGCGGGTGCGGATCAGGTCCAGTTCATCCATGACCGGAGGTCTCCTTCACGAGGTCGAGGGCGCCGAGCTCGGCGCGGACGCGGCCGCGGGCTCGGTTCAGCCGGGATTTGACGGTGCCGACGGGAATGCCGAGTGCTTCGGCGACTTCCTGGTAGGCCAGGCCTTCCGCGGCGACGAGCAGCAGGACGTCCCGTTCGCGGGGCCGCAGGGCGGCGAGGGCCCGGTCGAGCCGGGTGCCGAGGGCCTGGGCGCTGACCTGGTCGGCGACCCGGTCGGCGTGCCCTTCCTCGGCGGCGGGCGGGCCGACGGCGAGCCGGAGCTTCAGCTCGCGCACTTCCGTCCGCCGCTGCCGCGAGACGAGGTTCGTGGCGATGCCGTAGAGCCACGGCCGCGCGTCGGGCCGGTCCGGGTCGAACTTCGCCCGCTTGTCGAAGGCGATCAGGAACGTGTCCGCCAGGACGTCGTCGGCGGTCGCCGGACCGAGGCGCCGCACCAGGTAGCGGTGGATGTGCCGCGAGTGGCGGTCGAAGATGACCGCGAACAGGCTCGGTTCGTGCCGCGACCGCGCGATCACGCTCGCGTCGTCGTCGGAATCGGGGTCTTCCGGGGTCATCGCCCGCCTTTCGGTCCAGCCAGTGTCATCGGCTGTTCTCAAGCGGTGCGGGGCGGGTTCCGGAATCGGCGGGAGAAGTGACCCAGGTCACTCAGTGGCAGTCGGCGGCGGTGTCGCCGGTCGCGAGCATGCGGCGGTTCGCCTCGCCGAGGCCGTCGGCCAGCGCGTGCAGCTGGTCCGGGGTGAGGACGTCGATCAACAGCTCGCGGACCAGCGCCACGTGCCCGGGCGCGGCCTGCTCGAGCAGGGCCATGCCTTCGTCGGTGAGCACGGCGTAGACCGCGCGGGGATCGCTCTCGCACGCGCGGCGGCGCACCAGGCCGGCCCGTTCCAGCTGGCCGATCTGGTAGGTGAGCCCGCTCTTGGAGTTCGACACCGCGCAGGCGAGCTCGGCCATCCGCAGTTCGCGATCCGGGGCTCCGCTGAGCCGCGCGAGGATCACGTACTGGAGGTGCGAGATCCCGGAATCCTGCTTGAGCTGCTGGTCCAGCCGCCGGTTGAGCAGCTCGTAGGTGCCGAGGAACGCGTTCCAGGCGCGCTTCTCCTCGGCGTTCAGCCACCGTGGACGACCCATGTCACAACGGTACCTGTTGTTCAAATTCGAACTCAAGGGGTACGGTGCGATCAAGGTTCAAATTTGAACGGAGTCGCCATGATCCCCGCCGCCACCGTCCGCACCCGGGTGCGGGTCCCGCTGCGCTTCACCGACGGCTACTCGGCCACGGCCGAAGTCGTCACCTTCGACGGCCTGGCCGACGGCGCCGAGCACCTCGCGCTGGTGTTCGGCGACCCGGCCCGGCCGTTGGTGCGGATGCACTCCGAATGCCTGACCGGCGACGTCTTCGGTTCGGCCCGCTGCGACTGCGGGCCGCAGCTGCGCGAGGCGGTGGAACGGATCGACGGCGCCGGCGGCGTCCTGCTCTACCTGCGCCAGGAGGGCCGGGGCATCGGCCTGTACGCCAAGCTGGACGCCTACGCCCTCCAGGACGCGGGCCTCGACACCTACCAGGCGAACACCGCGCTGGGCCTGCCCGAGGACGCCCGCGACTACACCGCCGCGGCCCAGATGCTCGCCGCGCTCGGCATCGCCGAGGTGGACCTGCTGACGAACAACCCGGACAAGGTCCGGCAGCTGCGCGATCGCGGCATCACGGTCGCTGGGACGGTGCCCACCGGCGTGCACGCGACCCCGGACAACCTGCGGTACCTCGACGCGAAGGTCCGGCACACCCAGCACACCCTGGCCCTGCCCGAGCTGGCCGGCTGACGGCGTTTCCGCTGGTGGGGTCGCGAGCCCGGTGCCCGCGGCGAGCCGGGTCCGCCGCGGCGTGGTCCGGGGCATCGGCGGGCGCCGGGTGCCGCCGCCGGTCGCGGGCTCGGCCATAGCGTCGGTGGCGGCGCCGGCCGGCCTCAGCGGCGTGAAGCCACCGTCGCCAGCTGCTCGTTGATCTCCGCCAGCAGCTCGGTGGCCGCGTCGCCGAGCGCGGCCAGGTCGGCCAGGGTCGTCTCCTCGGTGGTCACGGGCACAGCTCTTCCTCCACGGCCTCGTGGCGGGCGACGACGGCTTCGGCGAACGCGGTGTGCACGCGCAGGTACTCGTCGCGGCCGACCGCCGTGTCGGCCCATTCGTGCCAGCGGATGTGCGCCTCGGCGACGTCGACCTTCGCGGCCGCCGCCACCGTGGCGGGGGAGGTCCCGGCGAGGATCGCGTGGTGCATCAGGGACGGCGAGGAGCGCCGGGCGAGCTCGGCCAGCGCGGCGAGGCGGCCGAGTTCCGCGAGCGTGTCGGACGTGACCGGACGCGGGCGCGGCCGGGGCACCGGACGCGAGTTCCCGAGGTTGTCGGTCAGGACGCTGGTCATGCTGTGCCGACCTTTCCCCATCCGACCACAGCCACGGCCGAATGACTTCGCAGCACGGTTGCGTGCCGCGCGGGGGGTCGGCCTTCTTCTGGTCGACTTGGCAAAGTGACTCCTGAGGCGGAAAGCAGCTGAAGCAACCCGAACGGCGGATGTTTACCCCGGCCGAGCCGGGGTAAACGCCGCCGCTGGTGATCTCCGTCTCACCGCATCGGGTAGGTCACCCGGACGAGTGGCCCACCCGGACTCAGCTTGCCCGGACCGCCCCGCAGTGCCACGGGATCCGCTGCGGCCGCACGCTTTCCAGCGTCGGGACGACCGGGGCGATCGTGCCGTCGCGGCGGAACGTCAGCTTGTCGATCGTCGTCTCGCGGTGGGTGCCGTCGCCGCCCGGGATGCCGAAGCGGTGGTAGGCGAGGTACCAGTCGTCGGTGCCCGGGACCTGCAGCATCGAGCTGTGCCCGGTGCCGAGGACACCCAGGTGGGCGTCCTTGCTCAGGATCAGGCCGCGGTTGGTGAACGGCCCGGTCGGGCTCGGCGCCGTGGCGTAGCCGACGCGGTAGTCCGGGCTGCGGGTGTCGTCGATGGACCAGCTGAGGTAGTACGTGCCCTTGCGCTCCACCATGAACAGCCCCTCGCGGAAGTCGTCGAGGCCGGTCAGGCGGGTGATCTTCGCGGGGTCGTAGGACACCATGTCGGCGTTGAGCGGGACGACGTAGGCGTTGCCGTTGCCCCAGTACAGGTACGGCTGCCCGGTGTGGTCGAGGAACACCGCCGGGTCGATGGCCTGGCCGCCGTCGGGGTTCTGCGCGATCAGCGGCTTGCCGGAGTCGACGAACGGGCCGGTCGGGGAGTCGCTCACCGCGACGCCGATCTTGGCCTCGGCGCAGAAGTAGAAGTAGTACTTCCCGCCGCGCTCGGCGATCGTCGGCGCCCAGGCGTTCTTGTCGGCCCAGCTGACGTCCTTGCCGAGGTCGAGGATGACGCCCTCGTCCTTCCAGTCGACCAGGTTCTTCGACGACCACGCCGAGAACTTCGTCCCGCTCCAGCCGTCGAAGCCGTCGGTGGTCGGGTAGAGGTAGTAGGTGTCGCCGAACGCGACGATGTTCGGGTCGGCGTGGTAACCGGGCAGCACCGGGCTGCGCACCTCGTGCGCCTCGACCGTCCACACGCGACGGTCGCCGCCGGCGCCGGTCACCGTGAACTGCTTCGGCGAGCCGAGGTTGACCGGCTTCCCGTTGTCCGGCTTGATGGTGGCCCCCGGCGCCAGGCCGAACTTCGGAGCGAGCCGGCGCAGGTCGGTGCCCGGCTTGACCGGCAGCACGACCGTCCCGGCGCCGGCGTCGATGACGGCCGGCGTCTTGAGCACGTCGAGCTGCACCGAGCGGATCGCGGTGCTGTTCGACGGGAGCGTGGCGACCTCGGTCCCGGACAGCGCCCGGTTGTACAGCCGCACGTCCTTCATCTTGCCGGTCAGGGTCTTGTCGGCCGCGTACACCGACCGGCCGAGGTAGTTCGCCGCCGTGACGCCGCCACCGAGTTCCGCCGGCTTGATCGTGGCGTTCGCGTTGCGGCCGACCTCGACGCCGTCCAGATACAGGACCTCCACGCCGTTGCCGACGGTCAGCGTCACGTTCTTCCACACCCCGCGCGGTAGCCCGCCGCCGGAGTCCGTCGCCTGCTCGGTGGTCCAGTTGCCGGTGGCGATGGCGCCGCGGAAGCCGCCGCTCGCCGTACCGCCGGTGGTGAAGAGGTAGCCGTTGCCGGTGCCGTCCTTCGCCGTGTTGCCCAGGCCCCACAGGAAGTACGGCGTCTGCTGGTTCGGATCGACCAGGACGTCGGCCGACACGGTGGCCGCCGCGGCGCCGGTGAGCAGGTTGTTCGGCAGCTGGACGTGCCCGTTCTTGCCGCCGAAGGCCAGCGCGCCGCCGCTCCAGGAGACGTCACCGGCGAGGGCGCCGTCGTAGCCGTGGCCGGTGGTGTCGGCCGCGACCGTGCCGGACTTCGCGTCGAGCGGCCAGTGCGCGACCAGGCCCTTCGCGTCGGCCTTCGGCGGCGCCGGGGGCGCGCTCAGGCGGTTCATCTCGGCCTGGGTGACCGGCAGGACCGTGCCGTGCCGCGGCGACGCGGGCAGGTGCGCGCCGGCCGACATCGTCCACTTGCCCGAGCCGAGGTCGGTGGTCTCGAACGGGACGTAGCCGCGGCCGCCGAACTCGTCGATGAACAGGTACCACTTGTTCTCGGTGTTCGACTTGAACCCGGTCGGGCCCTCGCCCGCGGACAGGCCGGGGCTGGTCGCGGTGGCCTTGCCGATGCAGTCGGCGACGAAGCCGTAGTGCGGGTCCAGGAGGTCGGTGGCCTTCTCCTCGGTGATGAACTTGCTGCACGGCGTCGAGGAGGTGTTGTTGCGCTCGTCCTTGGTGAACCGGTAGTAGGTGTCCTGGTTCTTGAGGACCGTCGAGTCGATCACCGAGTAGCCGGGGTCGATCCAGACCTGCGGCGCGCTGAAGGTGCGGAAGTCGCGCGTGGTCGCGTACATCATCCGGTTGTAGCTGTCGCCGAGGTGGTTCGGGTCGTTCTCGGCGTACAGCTTCGACGCCCAGTAGACGACGTACGTGCCGCGCTTGGCGTCCCAGAACGCCTCCGGGGCCCAGGTGTTGCCCGCGGTCGGCGGGGACACCTGGACGCTGCGCTGGCGCGACCAGTGCGCCAGGTCGGTCGACTCCCAGACCATGATCGACCGGCTGCCGGTCCGCTGGGCGGCGTCCCAGCCGCGGCCGGCGTAGATCCGCAGGTCGGTGGCGAGCAGGTAGAACTTGTCGCCGTCGGGGGAGCGCAGGATGAACGGGTCGCGCACGCCCAGCTCGCCGAGACTCGACTTGAGCACCGGCCGGCCGTTGTTGAGCTCGGTCCAGTTCAGCGGGTCGTTGCCCTTGCTCAGCGCCGAGTAGATCTGCTCGCCGTTGGAGGTGCCTTCGCCGGTGAAGTAGAAGAAGCTGTAGCCGGCCAGGGGTTCCTGCGCGGGCTTGGGGACGACGGTGGCGGTGAACCGCCGCGTGGTGCTCTCGCGGCCGAGGCTCACCTTCGCGGTCAGGACGACCTTCGCGCGCGCGGCGCCGGTCGCCGGCCGGGTGACCTCACCGGTCGGGGTGATCACCGACGGCGCGGACGACGTCCAGGTGACGCTCGTGCCGTCCGGGCCGCTCGCCGGCAGCGTGAGGTTGCCACGGACGTCGTCGAGGTCGGGCACGGACAGCGTGCTCGCGGCGGCGCGCAGGCCGGGACCGGTGTCGGCGGAGGGCGCGGCACCGGCGCCGGCACCGCCGAGGGGGACGAGTGCGGCCGCGACGGCCAGCACGACGCCGAAACGGCGCGGGGAGAACAACTTCATCGTTGTCGGTTCCTTCGGGGCCTGCGCATGTTAACGTTAACATGATTCGGGTACGCTGACTCTAGGTCGGCGCGGTCCCGATGGTCAAGAGTCTTCGGGCTGGTCGGCGAGCAGCTCCGCGATCGCGTCGCGCGGGTAGGGCGTCTTCCGGCTCTCGGTGTGGAGCGCGAAGTAGAAGTCGTTGACGACGGCGGCGAGCGGGGCGTACCGGCGGAGCAGTGGTGCCTGGTCCGGCACCTCCCCGGCGGCGCACGCGCGGACGAAGTCGTTGCGGGTACGGGCATCCGGCCACGCGCGCAGGCCGCGGACGTGCCGGTTGAGCAGGTGGGTCAGGACGTAGGCCCGGTCGTGACCGTCGTGGTCGGCGAGGAACTCCGCTTCGGCGTCCGAGAGGTCGAAGCTCGCGGCCACGGTCAGGCCGAAGTCCGTGAGGAAGAGCCGCTCGCCGTCGGTGACGATGTTGGCGAAGTGCGCGTCGAAGTGCTGGACACCCCGCGCGGTCAGGAATCCGGTGATGTGCCGCAGGTCTTCCTCGAGCGGCAGGTCGTCCCCGGGCCACTCGGCGAGGCTGTGCGGCAGGTACTCGAGGAACAGCACGAGGTCGCTGGTGGCACCGGCCAGCGCCGCCAGCCGCCGTCGCACGCCGGGGTCGCCGTGCCAGAACGCGACATCGGCCTCGATGTCGGCCTGCGGGCGCGGCCGGCCGGGCCGGATCCGCCAGTGGTGCAGCAGCGGGAAGTTCCCGCACTCGCCGCCGCGGACCCAGGCGGACGTCATCAGGTGCGCTTCCAGTTCGCGCCAGGCTCCGCCGCCCGCGGACCCGACGCCGTAGTGCGACCACGGCGGCAGCCCGTAGAGGTCGGCCGTCGAGTGCGGGTTCGCCAGTTCGACGTCGGTGAGCGGGACGCGCTTGACGAAGACGGGCTCGCCGGCCACCTGCAGCAACCAGGACGACCCGCCGATGCCGGTGCCGAGCGGGCGGGCCGTGGCCAGGAGGTCGTCGCCGGCTTCCGTCAGCGCGGCGGCGATCTTCTCGTCGCGGGCGAGGCGGCCGGTCATGCGCGCACCAGCGGCAGGTAGACGTCGTCGACGATCCCGACCAGGATGTTGTCGTCCACTGTGGCCAGTCCGTGGGTGAGGTATTCGTTGCGCAGCAACACGAGAGCCACGGTGGCCACGCGCGGGTTCCGGGCGGCCGGCCGGGCTTCGCCGCGCGCCACCGCCTGCTCGACGACGGTCAGCCAGGCCGCGGTTCCGCCGGAAGCGGCCTGTTCGTGCAGCTGCTCCCGGAGCTCGGGTTCGTCGCCCACGCCGGTGAGGAGGCTGCGAAGGGCGCGCGCGGCGGGCGAAGTCTGACCGCAGTTGATCGCCCGCAGCATCGTCAGCGCGTCTTCGCGGAGGCTGCCGGTGTCGGGTGGCTTCAGGGTGTCCTCGGCGAGGTGGCGGTAGGCGGCGACGCCGAGCGCGGCGCGGTTCGGCCAGCGGCGGTAGATCGCGTTCTTGTTGGTCCCGGCGCGCCGGGCGACGCGTTCCATGGTCAGACCGGGGTAGCCGGCGTCGGCGAGCTCGGCCGCCGCCGCGCGCAGGATCGCCTCCTCCAGCTCGGTGCCCCGGCGCCGGGTCTTCGGTGTCGCCATGGCACCATCCTACGGTACGGTACGGACCGTACCTTAAACCTGCCGGGAGGAAGACATGCGAGCCAAGGGGATCGGCTACGACACGGGGATCGAGGTCCGCGGGCGCGTCAACCGCCCGTTCGACCCCGGCCTGGTCCGCCGCGAGCTGGCGATCATCCGCGACGACCTGCACTGCACGGCGGTGCGGCTGATCGGCACCGACCTGGACCGGATCGAGTTCGCCGCGCGCGAGGCGGCCGCGCTCGGGCTGGAGGTGTGGTTCTCGCCGTTCCCGTGGGACCTCGGCCCGGAGGAACTCCTGGACCTGTTCGCCGACGGTGCCGCGCGGGCCGAACGCCTCCGCGAGGAAGGCGCCGAGATCGTCTTCGTCACCGGCGCCGAGCTGAGCCTGTTCTGCCACGGCTTCCTGCCGGGCGGCAGCATCACCGAGCGCCTGGACAACCTCCTGGCGACGCGGGAACTGGTGGCCGGGCTGCCGGAACGGACCAACGCGTTCCTGGCCCGCGCGGCCGAGGTGGTCCGCGCCCGGTTCGGCGGCCGCGTCACCTACGCGGCGATTCCGCTGGAGCGCGTCGACTGGACTCTGTTCGACATCGTGTCGGTGGACGCGCACCGCTCGAAGGAGGTCGAGCACATCTACCGCGAGGGCGTCCGGAGCCTGGTCGCGGCGGGCAAACCGGTGGCGATCACGGAGTTCGGCGTGACGCCCTACCGGGGCGCGGCCGACCTCGGCGCCCGTTGCGGCGAAATCCTCGAGTACGAGGACGACGTCCCGGTCCGGCTGAACGGCGACTACGTCCGGGACGAACAGGAACAGGCCCGCTACCTGCGCGAACTGGTGGACATCTTCATGGCGGAAGGCGTCGACGCGGCCTTCGCCTGCACGTTCGTCTGCTACGGGCTGGTGCACCGGGCCGATCCCCGGACCGACCTCGACATGGCGAGCTGGGGCGTGGTGAAGGTCCTGGAAGAGCGCTCGGGGGAGACGTACCCGGACGTCCCGTGGGAGCCGAAGGCGGCGTTCGGCGCGCTGGCCGAGTGCTACGCCTGAGCCGGTGAGCAGTCCGATGAATTCTTGGCCAACCGCGGCCGCATCCGGGTCGGCGTTGACAGAAGGCGGGGTCTCTTCTAGGTTCATAGCGCAAGACATCGGATGACCAGCCCGCTTCCGGGCCCGTCCGCCGGCCGATGTGCACCCCTGCCGTACTCCGTCAGGAAGGACACGCCGAAGATGCCGGAATTCCCCCGCCGGACGGCTCTGCGCTCGCTCGCCGTCTCCGTTCTCGCCGTCCCGATCGTCCTGGGCGCGGCCGGTCCCGCCCACGCGGCCCCGCTGTGGCACCCGGACCCCGTCGCCGACGGTCTGAAGGCCTTCGAGGGCATCGAAGCCGACCGGGGCCACCACCACCCCGACCGCAAGTACGTCGTCGTCGAAGGCGACCACTACCGGTTCACCATCTGGAAGGACGACCGCGACACCACCGGCGGCGGCGACCGCCAGCGCACCGAATCGAAGGGCATGGTGCAGAACGGCACCACGCTGAAGATGCACAACGGCGAGACCTGGACGCTGTCCTACGAGATGTACATCCCGGCTTCGCTGCACGGCACCAGCAAGTTCACCCACATCTTCCAGACGAAGACGCCGTCGACCAACGGCGGGCCGTGGGTGACGCTCGACCTGACCCGCAGCGGCAGCAAGGAAGTGCTCAACGCCCGCGCGTACGCCAACTCGGGTTCGCCGAGCATCGCGGCCACGGACCTGGCGCCGCTGCGGGACAAGTGGATCACCATCGAGTGGACGTTCACGCCGGGATCGAAGGGCAAGGCGGCCTGTGTCATCCGCAACGGCACCGGATCGGGTGCGCCGGTCGCCGCGCAGGGCAGCATGAGCAACGTGAACCTCCCCGACCAGGGCGACTACGTCCGCCCGAAGTGGGGGATCTACCGGTCGGTGCAGAGCGCGTCGTCCGACATCCTCGACACCTACCTGCTGTTCCGGAACTTCACGGCGGCCCGCAAGTAGGTGCGCGTTCGCGGAACCAGGGTGACACTGGCGGCATGAAGGTCGTCGACGGGTACCCCGGCACACGCCGCCCGTCGACGACCGCCCGCTACGTCGGCCCACCGCCGCTGCGGCGCGGTCCGGTGCTGGTCACGGCCGCTTTCGCGGCCCTGGGCGGTGCGCTGATCCCGGCCGCTTCGGTGGCAGCCCTCTGGCGGCTTTGGCAGTTCTACGCGATGCTGTTCGCCCTCTTCGCGGTGGTCGAATTCATCGCCTTCATCGCTGTTTTCGGGTGGCCGACGCGCAAGACCGCGCACGCCGGGGCGGTCACCGCGGCCGCCGGCCTCGCGCTGTGGGTCGCGAGCCGGCCGCTCGGGCTGCTGACCCGCCTCGACCCGTGGCAGCCCGCGGACACCGTCCTCGGCTTCGCCGACTACATCGCGGCCGCTCTGCAGGTCATCGCCGTCTTCGGCTTCCTGGTCGTGGCACGGCGGGGAGCGCACCCGCGGCCGTCGGCACCGCGGCGGGTGGCGGCGTGGATCGTGCTGTTCCCGGTGCTGCTGCTGGTGCTCGTGGCCGGTACCGCGGGCACGATCGCGGCCGGCGACCGCATCACCAGCCCGGCCGCTTCGACCTTGCTCGACGGCAGCACCGTCGAATACTGCCGCGCGGACGGGATCCCCCTGGAAATGGACCTCACCCGCCCGGCCGTGCGTGGCGCCCCGGTGGCGCTGTTCCTGCACGGCGGCGGCCTGATCGCGGGCAATCGCAGGCTCACCGGGCCGGGCGCGCTGCTGGCGGGGTCGCGGCTCGGGCCGCTGCGCGACGCATTGACGGCCCGTGGATTCGCCGTCGCGTCGATCGACTACCGCCTCGCCCCCGCCGCCCGCTGGCCGGCCCCCTTGGACGACGCTCGCTGCGCGGTCCGGTTCCTCAAGGCCAACGCCGCGGAGCTGAACCTCGACCCGGCCCGGATCACGGCGGTCGGGACGGGCGCGGGCGGCACACTGGCGTCCCTGCTCGGAGTGGCGGGAACGCCGGAAGTCCGCGCGGTGGCGGCGATCGACGCTCCGGCCGAATTCGACCTCGCGGGCCAGGACCCGCTGACTCGCGCGTCGGTATTGGCGGCGTTGGGCCGCTCCCCGGCGACGCTGCGCGAGGCGAGCCCGCTGACGTACCCGGGCACGGGCGCCCCGCCATTCTTCATCGCGGGCGGCCGCAAATCGGCGGAGTTCGCGAACCGCCTGCGCACGGCGGGCGTCCCGGTGACGGCGGGCAGCGGCGATCCGGCCGAGGTGGCCCGGTTCCTGGCGACGGCCACCGGCACACCGACCCCATGACGACGGACGATCGCCGGAGCGGCGGGCCGATCTCTGGCGGCCACCACGTGATCGTCGACCGCGTGGCTTGACCTGGAGCGCGCTCCAGCCTCTAGCGTGAGGTCACGCCGACCGAATCGTCAGGAGAATGCTTCATGGAGCTCGGTTTCCACCTTCCCATCTTCGACATCGACGGCGGGACCACCGCCATCGCCGGTGAGCTCGCCCGGGTGGGCGCCGCGGCGGAGGAGGCCGGGGCGACCTGGCTGTCCTTCATGGACCACTACTTCCAGATCGAGCCCACCGGCCTGCCCGCCGAGGCCAACATGCTGGAGGGCTACACGACGCTGGGGTTCCTCGCCGCGCACACGTCCCGGATCGAACTCGGCCTGCTCGTCACCGGCGTCACCTACCGGCACCCCGGCCTGCTCGCGAAGATCGTCACCACCCTCGACGTCCTTTCCGGCGGCCGGGCGGCGCTCGGCATCGGCGCGGCGTGGTTCGAACGCGAGCACCGGGGCATGGGCGTGCCGTTCCCGCCGGTCGCCGAACGGTTCGAGCGGCTGGAGGAGACGCTGCGGATCTGCGCGCAGATGTGGGACCCGGCGGACAACGGGCCGTTCGAGGGCAAGCACTACCAGCTCGCCGAGACGTTGTGCGCGCCCCAGCCGATCAGCCGGCCGAAGGTGCTCATCGGCGGCGCCGGCGAGCGCAAGACGCTGCGGCTCGTCGCCCAGTACGGCGACGCGTGCAACCTGTTCGCTTCGTCGCCGTCGGACGTGGAGCACAAGCTGGACGTGCTGCGCCGCCATTGCGACGACGTCGGCCGCGACTACGCCGCGATCCGCAAGACGGTCCTGGCCAACAACCCGCGTCCGACACCGGAAACCCGCGACGACTTCGTCCGCTCGATGGAGGACTACGCGAAGCTCGGGATCCAGCAGGCGATCGTCACGCCGACGACGGGTTCGCCGGCCGCGTGGATCGAAGGCATGGCACCGGCCGTGCCGCAGATGGCCGGACTGGGCTGAGCCTTTACCGCGCGCTAACCCCGGCCCTGGTAGTCAGGAACCGGACCGGCGGACCGCCGGCTCCGGGTGAGCTGCACCCTCTTGGTCCACAGTGGACACTCTCTGGTCGTTTTTCCTTTCCGGTGAACCATTCCCGGTGTGGTGCCGTGTGTCCCGGTGAGGTGGCGACCAGAGAGGAGGGGCTCGATGCCCCACGTGCGCAGTACCGGACGACACCGCAAACCGGCGACGATCGGGCTGGTCGCGCTGCTGGGAGTCGCGGGAGCGACCGCGACGGCGATCGCGCTCAGCAGCCCGGCGAGCAACGCGGCCACGGAAAGCTGCGGCGGCCTGGACACGGCGCTGCAGAACAATTTGACGTTCATCGCGGGCCAGCAGGAGGCCCCGGACGCCCAGTCGGCGGCGAGGATAGCCAACCGCCAGGCGGTGGTGGACCAGATCGAGCAACGCCGAGCAGCAGCGGGCTGCGACGGAGCGGTGGCGGCCAACGCGGTGGCGGCGGAGTGCGCGGCGGTGGTCCAGGCCGGCCGGCAGGACAAGGCCGCGGAGAAGAAGCAAGCCGACCGGAACGCGGCCGAGGGCAACGGCAAGGCGAAGAACGGCAAGGCCGCCGAGCAGGGTATGGCGGGCGAGAACGGGATGGCCGGCGAGCAGGATATGGCGGGCCAGAACGGGATGGCGGATCAGAACGGGATGGCCGGCGAGCAGGGTATGGCGGGCCAGAACGGCATGGCGGATCAGAACGGTATGGCCGGCGAGCGGGATATGGCCGGCCAGAACGGGATGGCGGATCAGAACGGGATGGCCGGCGAGCAGGATATGGCCGGCCGGAAGGGGATGGCGGGCCAGGAAGCCGAGGCGCAGGACGGATCCGCCGCCGCCGACGGCAAGGCAAAGAAGAACAAGGCCGCCGAGAAGAACGCCAAGGCCGCTCAGGACGCGGCCGCCCAGGCCGATGCGGCGGGCGTGGCTTGCGGCGTGGTCGAGAAGTGTGTGGCGCAGGCCGCGGGAGTCGCCGACGCCAACGGCATGGCCGACCAGAACGGCATGGCGAACGGCAACGGCGCGGCCGAGCAGAACGGTGCCGCCGAGCAGAACGGCATGGCCGACGAGAACGGCGCCGCCAAGCAGAACGATATGGCCGGCGGCAACGGCATGGCCGACGAAAATGGCATGGCCGACCAGAACGGCATGGCGCAGCAGAAGGGCGCCGCCAAGCAGAACGGCATGGCCAACGAAAACGGCATGGCCAACGAGAACGGCATGGCCGACCAGCAGGATGCGGCCCAGAACGCCACCGCCGCGGAGCAGAACTGCGCGGCCGTCCTCGAGTGCGTTGCCCAGGCCGGCGCCGACCAGAACGGGGCCGCCGCCGAGCAGCAGAACACCGCCGCGGCCGAAAATAAGAACAAGGTCGAAAACAAGAACAAGAACCAGGCCGACGCGGCGGAGCAGGCCGCCGCTGTCGCGGAGAAGTGCGTCGCCGAAGCAGCTCAAAAGGCGACCGCCACCGCCGGCAAATGAGACCAGGAGGGTGTGCACCGGAAGCGGGCCGGTGCGCACCCTCCGTCACTTCGCCACCCGATCCGGTGACCCTCGGGAACTTTCGGCCGCCGTCGTTCGTTCACCCTGTGCACCCCAGTAACCTGGGGCCCGCACCCGACGACCGACGACAGCACGAGGCTTCAGTGACCACCGACCCGGCGGCCGAGGACCTGCGCGAGGCGGCCGACGAGCTCGCCGTCGCCGGGCAGCTCCCGCGATTCCTGCTGATGTACAAGTTCGCCATCGAAGAGCTGATGACGAAGCTGCGGATCCTCAGCGAGGAGTTCGACTTCGTCCACCAGCACGACCCGATCGAGCACATCACCAGCCGGGTCAAGCGGCCGGAGGCCATCAAGGAAAAAGTGCGCCGCCGGGGGCTCGGCGGCGACTGGGTGTCCGCCGCGCACGTCCTCGACGACATCGCCGGGATCCGGGTCGTCTGCCCGTTCGTCTCCGACGTCCACGAGGTCGCCCGGATGCTCACCGCGCAGGACGACGTCGAGCTGCTGCGCACCAAGGACTACATCGCCAAGCCCAAGGCCAACGGCTACCGCAGCCTGCACCTCATCGTCCGCATCCCGGTCTTCCTCTCCGACCGCGTCGAAAAGGTCAAGGTCGAGGTCCAGCTGCGCACCATCGCCATGGACTTCTGGGCCGCGGTCGAGCACAAGCTCTCCTACAAGTACCGCGACAGCGTCCCGGCCGACTTCGCCGGCGAGCTCGCGGCCGCGGCCCGGACCGCGGCCGACCTCGACCGGCGCATGGCCGCGCTGCACGAACGGATCCGCTAGGGCTCGCCCAGCGCGTCGAGCATGATCCGCAGCCCGAACTCGAACTCCGCTTCGTGGTCGCACACCGCCAGGTAGGGCGCCGCCACGGCGACCGCGGGCAGGCCGGACCGCTCGAGGTCCGCGAGCCGCTGGACGCTGCCGCCGAACGTCGGCGCCGCCTCGACCTCGCGCATCAGCGTGCCGATGAGGAACGCCAGCACCGCGCGCAGCCCGTGCACCGCGCGGTCCGGCGGAAAACCCGCCGCGAGCAGCGGCGCGAGCACCGCCTCCACCGGCGCCAGCGCCGTCATCGACGCGAGCCGGCGGGTCAGCACCAGCGGGGCCGCCCGCGGGTGGTCGAGCAGCGCGGCCCGGAACCCGTGCGCCAGCGCCGACATCGTCTCCCGCAGACCCGCCTCGGCCGGCGGCTCGGGGATCGCGGCGAGCAGGACCTCGGCGATCCCGTCCAGCAGCGCGTCCTTGCCGTCGACGTGGTTGTACAGGCTCATCGGGTCGACGCCGAGGCGCCGCGCCAGCTTGCGCATGCTGACGGCGTCCAGGCCCTCCTCGTCGACCAGGGCAAGCCCGGCGAGCAGGATCCGTTCGCGCGACAAGACGCCCTGGGGCGGCCGGCCCCGCCGGGTCGTCACGGCGTGAGCACCGCGGGGAGGTTCTCGTACCCGCGCAGGATGCGCGTCGACCGGCGCCGGCCGCCGGGCAGCACGCGCAGGCCGGGGAACCGGTCGAAGATCGTGCGCAGCCCGATCTCGCCCTCCATGCGCGCCAGCGACGCCCCCAGGCAGTGGTGGCGGCCGGCGCCGAACGACACGTGGTCGCGCGCGCCGTCGCGGGTGACGTCGAAGACGGCCGGGTCGGCGAACACCCCCGGATCGCGGTTCGCGCCCGCCAGCACGGTCGTGACCAGCGCGCCGCGGGGCAGCGGAACCCCGGTGACCTCGGTCGCGCGGGTGGCGACCCGGCCGGTCAGCAGCACCGGCGGGTCGTACCGCAGCACCTCCTCGACGGTGTTGGCCCACAGCTCGGGCCGTTCACGCAGCACCGCGAGCTGCCCGGGGTCGGCCGCGAGCAGCGCGATGCCGCTGCCGAGCAGGTTGACGGTCGTCTCGAAGCCGGCCGCCAGCACCAGGCCCGCCGTGGACTTCAGCTCCGTCTCGGTGAGGCCGACACCGCCGTCGCGGGCGGCGACGAGCTTGCTGAACAGGTCGTCGCCGGGGTGGCGGCGCAGGTGGTCGAGGTGCTCGCCGAGCCAGGTGTCGAACTCGGCCAGCGCGGTCTCGACGTGGCGGAACGTGCGCCAGCCGAGCCCGAGGTCGAGGCTGGGTGCGGCGGCCGCGCCGAGCGAAAGCACCTTGCCGAGGTCGGACGGCGGCACGCCGAGGATCTCGCTGATGACCGTCACCGGCAGCAGCCCGCAGTAGGACTCGACCAGGTCGAGCGGGGCGCTGGGGTCGAGCCCGTCGAGCAGGCCGTCGGCGATCTCCTGCACCCGGCCGCGCAGCTGCTCGACCGCGCGCACGGTGAACACGCCCGTGACCAGCTTGCGGTACCGGGTGTGCTCGGGCGGGTTGACGGCCAGCAGCGACGGCGGCCGCACCGGGTGCAGGTGCTCGCCGGCCGACCACTCGACGAGCCGGCCGAGCGCGGAGCCGTCCGAGCCGATGACGCCGACGCGGAAGTCTTCGCTGGCCAGGACCTCGCGGACGGCGGCGTGCGTGGTGGTCATCCAGCCGAACCGGGTGCGTGCGAGCGGGCCGGCACCGCGGATCTCCTCGAACAGGCCGGTCAGGTCCCGCCCCTCGGCCGCGGCGACGACCATGCGGCCCTGCAGGTCACCGCGCTTGGCCTCGCGCCGCAGCACGGTGCGGGGGAGTGCGTGGCCGAGGCCCCAGCGCACCACGGGTTTCGTCCAGGACAGGGCTCCGGTCATGACATCCCCTCCGGTCGGCGTACCTACACTGTAGGTTATCGCCGCGGCCCGGACCTCGCCCCGACCGGCGCCAGCAAGACGCCCAACGCGACCAGTTCCGTCAGCGCCATCCCGCGTTCCACCAGGCCGAGCGGGATCAGCGTCCACCAGCGGCCGTCTTCCGCGGCGGCGACCACCACCGCGCCCAGGATCACCGCGAACCAGCCCAGCGACAGGATCGCCAGCACGATCGCCAGCCGGCGGCGCCCGGGCGACGACGGGAACGCCGTGCGCGCCGCGACCAGGACCGCCAGCGGCAGGGCCACGAACGCCACCACGCTCGCGATCCGGTGCAGCGTGCCGCCGAAGTCCGCGCGGGAGACCGTGGCCCAGTCCGGCTTGGGGAACGCCACGATGACCAGCAGCCCGACCGTCCACAGTGTCCCCAGGACGGCCGCGGGCACCGGGAGCCGGCGCTGGCCGTGCAGGACCGCCAGCCCGGCCGCCGAGCCGAGGGCGACCAGGACCACCGCGAGGTCGAAGACCCACTTGTGGTCGGACAGGCCGTATTCGCTGATCGTGCGGCGGGTGACGCTGATTTCGTCCGTCGGCGGGATGACCTGCAGCAACAGCACCAGGCCGGCGCCGATCACCAAGGCCGCAATGCCCGTCAGCGAGACCGCGACCGACACCCGTCGCGCAGGGACTGTGACCATGAACCGACAGTAGCCGACCGGTGGTTGAACTCCCCGTGAAAGGAGCGCGGGCGTTGAACGCTGTACGACTTACGGCGGTGTCCGCGGCCGGATTTCCTCCATTATGGTCGCTCGGTTCCGGTACGTCCGTGCGTGCCGGTCTCGGTCAAGGAGGTCGCTTCCTGTGGGGAATTCACCAAGACGGCTGGTGATGCTGGCTTCGGCCGTCGCACTGGCCGGAACGTTCGTCGCGCTGCCGTCCGGCACGGCGGGCGCGGCGCAGAACATCCTGCGCGCCGACAAGTCGGTGGCGCGGTCGTGCTTCGCGAAACTGCTGCCCAAGGGCACTTCGGGCACCGATCGCCGCGAGCTGACGTCCACCGTGGACGGTCTGGTCCAGGCGCGGCTCAAGGCGCAGGGCGCGGAGGGTGACTGGGACGTCGCCGTCTTCGACAAGGCCACCGGTGCGGTGGTCGCCGCCTCGGCGGCGTTGCGCAGCCACGAACTCGCCGAAAGCTTCGTGAAGAAGGGGCAGGAACTCGTCGTCCAGGGCTGCCGGTACGGCGGCTCGGCCGGCCAGGTCCAACTGGGGGTCGACTTCCTGGCGCTGACCCCGCAGGGCACGCCGACCGGCACCACCCCGGCGGCCCAGCGTGCGGAACTCGTCCGCGTCGAGACGCCCACCCGCGCCGACAAGAACAAGCTGACCGCCCTCGGCCTCGACGTCACGGAGAAGGGTGACGCGACCGGGGTCGAGGTCGTCCTCGCCGGCGACGCCGACCGCAAGACGCTGACGGACAGCGGCTTCAAGTCGAAGGTCATCGAGGCGGACCTGTCGGCCAAGTCCGTCCAGGACGCGAAGACCGACCGCCAGTACGCCGCGAAGACCGCCGCTTCGGCGCTGCCGTCCGGGCGCACCAGCTACCGGCACCTCTACGAGTACAACTACGAGATGAAGGAACTGGCCCGCAAGAACCCGGGCCTGGTCTCGGCGTTCACCATGCCGGAATCGACGTGGGAAGGCCGGGACGTCGTCGGCGTCGAAATCGCCACCGACGTCAAGAACGTGACCGACGGCAAGCCGGTCAACTTCACCATGGGCGTGCACCACGCCCGGGAGTGGCCGGCCGGCGAGCACGTCATGGAATGGGCGTACGAGCTGGTCAACGGCTACGCCAAGGACCCGGCCATCCGGTCGATGGTGAGCAAGACGCGCAACATCGTCGTGCCGATCATCAACCCGGACGGCTTCGAGATCTCCCGCGAGGCCGAGCCCAAGGGCGACTTCACGCGGTTCGACTACGAGATGAAGCGCAAGAACTGCAACGTCAACGACTCGCCGCCGCAGTTCGCGACCGGTGTCTGCAAGGCGAACCCGGGTGGCCGCATCCGCGGCACCGACCCCAACCGCAACTACGGCGGCTTCTGGGGCGGCAACGGCGCCGAGGTCGCCTGGAGCGGTGACACCTTCCGCGGGTCCGCGCCGTTCAGCGAGCCCGAGGTCCGGAACGTGCGTTCGATCGTGTCCTCGCGCCAGGTGACGAACCTGCTGACGATGCACACCGTCGCCGCGCTCGTGCTGCGCCCGCCGGGCGTCGCGGACGTCCGCCCGCCGCTGGAGGAGCCGCAGTACAAGGCCCTGGGCGACAAGCTGGCCTCGCGCAACGGCTACACGAGCGAGCCGAGCTGGGCGCTCTACGACACGACCGGCACCACCGAGGACTGGTCGTACTGGGCCACCGGCGGCTGGGGCTTCACCATCGAGGTCGGCGGCAACGGCTTCCACGGCCCCTACGCCGACAGCGTCGTCGCCGAGTACGAGGGCCTGGCGCCCGCGGCCGGGGCCGGCAAGGGCGGCAACCGCCAGGCGTTCCTGGACATGCTGGGCAACGCCTCCGACCCGCAGCAGCACTCCACGCTGATCGGCTCGGCGCCCAAGGGCTACCAGCTCAAGCTGCACAAGACGTTCCAGACGCCGACGTCGCCGGTGATCCAGCCCGACGGCTCCACCAAGCCGCCGATCTACATCACCGACGACCTGAACTCGAAGTTCACCGCCAGCGGCGGGCGTTTCGCCTGGTCGGTCAACCCGTCGACGCGGCCCTACGTGGCCGGCCGGTACGGGCGCGACCCGCAGGGCCCGGCGCAGCAGGGCTTCGCGGTCACCAACCCGGCGGGCGTGCCGCCGATCAACCAGAACTACCCGATCGACCCGGCGGGCGACTCGTTCACCTTCCACGTCGACGGCCTGCCCCAGGTCGACAACGGGAAGTTCAGCGTCAACATCAACTGGGCGAGCACGTCGACCGACTGGGACCTGTACGTCTACGACTCGGCGGGCAACCTGGTCAGCTCGTCGGCGAACGGCGGCACGACGTCCGAGCACGCCGTGCTGTTCGACCCGCCCGCGGGTGACTACAAGGCCGTGGTGGTCAACTACGACCAGGCGAACCCGGGTGCGACCGACGACTGGACCGGTGACGTCTCGTTCTCGTCGCCGATCCCGCCGACGTACGGGACGAAGGAGGCCTACCAGCTGACCTGCTCGACGCCGAACGGCAAGCTCGTCGGCGTGGCGGACGTCTTCGCCGACCGCGGCCAGACGGTCGACGTCGGCGAGGTCTGCACCCGCTCCGCGCACGCGCAGAAGCAGCGTGCTTCGGGTGGTGTCCGGTAGTTTCCGCGTGATCCGTGAAGGCCTCCTCGCTCGCGCGGGGAGGCCTTCACGGCGTTAGGGCGAGGGCAACGCCGAGGACGATGAGAACCGTGGGCCCACGACGCGGTTGAGGGCCGGTTCGGCGCGGGCGTACCAGCGCTGGGCGGCGGGGGAGGAGAAGAGCAGGGCGACGCTCAGGTGCCAGCCGGCCGAGGCGGCGACGATCAGCGCGACGGCGGCGGCCTTGACGGCGGTGGGCTCGGTGGGCGGCAGGGTGGCGGTGAGGACGCTGCCGAAGAACGCGGCGGCCTTGGGGTTGGTCAGGTTGCTGAGCACGCCGCGGCCGAACGCGTTGCCGTGGCCGAGCTTCTCCTCCGGCGGCTTCACGGGCGCGCGGGCCCGCCACCACAGCCGCACCCCCAGCCAGGCCAGGTAGCCGCCGCACGCGATGCGCAACGCCGTCGCCAGCCAGGGCGTGCGGGCGAGGACCGTGCCGAGCCCGAAGACCGCGACCGCGGCCAGCAGCCCGCCCGCGGCGACCACCCCGAGCGCGATGGCCACGGCGGCGCGCCGCGTCCCGGTGGCGGCGGTGTGGGCGATGAGGACGAAGTTGGGGCCGGGGGTGATCGCGGCCGGGAGGTAGGCCAGGAGGACGGTGCCGAGGGTGGCGGCGGGACTCACGTCGTGGGGCCGGCGGCGGCACGGCGATCGGGATTGCCGGTCCCGCGCCCCGGCCGGTCATGCGGCGACCCCGGAACTGTCGGTGCCCCCTGGTAGCGTGGAAACCGGGGGCTGCTCATGCCGCCCGGCCGCCGCCGACCACCTGGTCGCGCAGGGTCCGCAGCGTCTCGTGGTCCACTGTGGACGGATCCGCCGCCAGCCATCCGCCGATCTCGTGCAGGAACTCTTCCGGGGTCATCGGCGCGACCGGCAGGTCACCCGGGTCCGCCGTCGTCAGGTCGCCGCTGCGGCTCGGGTACACGATCATCGCGCCCCGCAGCGCCACGCCCGGAAGCAGGTCGCGGTAGGCCGCCAGGCTCTCCGCGAGCCGGCTGCCGCCGCCGCGGAACGGGCGGCCGTTGCGCAGCAGCCGGCCGTCCTCCGCCGTCTCGTAGTGGCCCGGCAGCCACAGCTTCGACTCGATGAGCACCAGCCGCTTGCCGCACAGCACCGCGTGGTCGACGTCGGCGAACACCGAGCCCGGCCAGGCGAGCCCGTGGAAGATGCGGGCGCCCGGCAGCCGGGTCAGGTAGCCCTCGAGCAGGTCCGCGGTGAGCCGTTCGGGCAGCTCGTCGCGCTCGGTGCCCGGCGTGCCGAACACCGTGCGGCCGCCGAATTCCTCGGCGTACGCCTCGCGCGCCTTGGCGGCCCGCAGGTACCCGCGCGCCAGCCGCTGGACCAGCAGGGCGGTCCCGGCCGTCAGCAGCAGCCACACGATGAGCACCGGCGTGCTGAAGCCGACGCCGGTGACCAGTGGCAGCAGGACGAGCACCATCCCGGCGACCGCGACGACCACCGGCGTGTGCCCGGGGCCGCGGCGGCGGCCGTGCCGCATCCGGGTGTCCTCGCCCGCGAAGTGCCACCAGCCGAGGTCCTCGGCGTCCAGGTCGGGCAGGTCGGGGACGAAGCCGGGCTCGTCGCCGAAGCGCCGCCGGGGCCGCGGCCGGACCGGCACCGGCACCACGGTCGCGCCGCCGGAGTCGTAGCGCGCGCGGGCGACCGGGTCGCTCAGGACGTCGTAGGCCTCGCGCAGCAGGCGGAACGTGCCGACCGTGCCGCCGCCGTCCGGGTGCATGGTCTTGGCCAGCCGGCGGTAGGCCGCCTTGACGTCGGCCGCCGTGGCGTCGCGACGGAGGCCGAGCACCTCGTAGTAGTCGACGTCGGGCACGCGGGTGGTCACCTCCGATGGCTGCGCGAAGACTTTATGGGGTCGGGTCTCCGGGGCTGTCACCGCCTCGGCGGCGCGCCAGGGTGATGGTCCTCGGTGCTGGTCAGGGCGGTGTGCGGGGTTTTGCCGGTGACGGCGGGGGAATCGGGGGCTCCGGCGGGGCGCTTGTGGCGGGGTGGGTGACGACGTCGGGCGCTTCACCGAAGCCTCGTTTGCGGTGGTCGGGTTGTGTCCACTTCGGACTGTTTGTCACTCGGAAGTGTTGCCGCGCGGGAGAAAGCCCGGTTGGTGGTGACTTTTCGTAGTCGGAAACCACTCGGATGGCCCTGAACATGTGTTCGAATACTCGGCTAGGCTGGGTCCATGTCCTCCTCCAGACGTGACGGGCCCACCGCCACCCCACCTCGGCAGCGGGCCCGTCACCCCCGTCAGCGCTCGCGCAGCAGGTACCGCTGCAGCTTGCCGCTGGCGTTGCGCGGCAGCGCGTCGAGGAAGCGCACCCGGCGCGGGTACTTGTACGGCGCGGCAACGGCTTTGGCGTGCTCCTGCAGGGCGTGCACGACGTCCGGGCCCGGGGCGGCGCCGGGCCGGAGCACGACGAAGGCGGTCACGACCGCACCCCGGTCCGGATCGGGCGTGCCGACGACCGCGCACTCCTCGACGTCCGGGTGCGTCAGGAGCACTTCTTCGACCTCGGGAGCCGCGATGTTGTAACCGGAAGAGACGATCATGTCGTCGCTGCGCGCCACGAAGCGGAAGTAGCCGTCGGGCTCGCGGACGTAGGTGTCGCCGGTGATGTTCCAGCCGTCGCGGACGTAGTCGGTCTGGCGCGGGTCGCCGAGGTAGCGGCAGCCGGTGGGACCTCGGACGGCGAGCAGCCCGGGCGTGCCGTCCGGGGCCGGCCGGCCGTCGAGGTCCAGGACGGCCGCGCGGAAGCCGGGGACGACCTTGCCGGTCCGGCCGGGGCGGGCGTCGTCGCCGGCCGCGGAGATGAACACGTGCAGCATCTCCGTGCTGCCGATGCCGTCGATCAACGGTGCTCCGACGACATCGCGGTACTGCTCGGCCACGGCGGCGGGGAGGGCTTCCCCGGCGGAGACGGCGCGGCGGACGCCGGCCAGCAGGGAGCCGTCGCCGGCGCCGAGGATCGCGCGGTAGGCGGTCGGGGCGGTGAACAGCACCGTCACGCCGTGCTCGGCGACGATCGAGGCCAGCTCCTTGGGCGTCGCGCGTTCCACCAGGAGCACCGACGCGCCGGCGTGCAGCGGGAACACCAGGAGGCCGCCCAGGCCGAAGGTGAAGGCGAGGGGCGGGGTTCCGCAGAACACGTCGTCCGGGGTGGGCCGGAGGACGTGGCGGGAAAACGTGTCGGCGATGGCGAGCAGGTCGCGGTGGAAGTGCATGGTGGCCTTCGGCGTCCCGGTCGTGCCGGAGGTGAAGGCGAGCAGGGCGACGTCGTCGGCGGCCGTCGGCACGTCGGCGAAGGTCGCCGGGTGGCGGGCGCAGCGCTCGGCCAGTTCGGCGCGTTCGGTGCCGAAGGGCACGGCCGGCAGCTCGGGTGGCAGCTCGTCGAGGAGGCGCTCGTCGCAGAGGGCGACCGTGGGCTGCGCGCGTCCGGTGATCTTGTCGAGCTCGCCGCGGCGGAGCATCGGCATCGTCGTGACGGCGACCGCTCCGGCCTTGAGGACGCCGAGCCAGCAGGCCGCGAGCCACGGCGTGTTGGTGCCGCGCAGGAGTACGCGGTGGCCCGGCACGACACCGAGGTCGGCGGTGAGGACGTGCGCGATGCGGTTGGCGCGGGCCAGGACGTCGCCGTAGGTCCACGTCTCGTGCGGTGAGCGCAGGCAGGGGCGGTCCGGGCCGAGGCGGGCGGCGGTTTCGTCGAGCAGGGCCGTCGCGGCGTTGAGGCGGTCGGGGTAGTGCAGCTCCGGCAGGTCGAACACCAGCCGCGGCCACTGGTCGGGCGGCGGGAGGCGGTCGCGGCAGAACGGGTCCGTGTGGGCGCTGGGAGAAAGCTGCATCGCCGCTCCTCGTTCTCGGCCTGTCCGCCGAAGGTAGCACTCGTTGCGACCGTCGAGAAGGCGCAATGTCGGATCGATGACGACAGAGATCGGAGAGCGATGGCGTTCGACCTGTAACCCCGGAGGGTGATTCGCCGACCTAGTCCCCGCCGGTGCATCCGGGGCGGCACCTGGGGAGGGAAGGCGAATGGACGGTTTCTCGCTGCTGGAGGAGGCCATTCGGTCGATGCCGGTGCCGGGAGCGCCGCCCCGCCTGTCGCTCGACGGGGCCGCTGTCGGGCTTTCCTTCCTGGACACCGCGCTGCGGCTCAACCACGTGCGGCGGCTGACCGAACGGATCTCGCTGGTCGACCACCGGGTCGCGCGGCGGATCACCGAGGTGGACGTCCGGCTCGGGATGCTCGACGAAGGGCAGCGGCAGGCCTCCGAACTGTTCCGCAGCATCGCCAGCCACCGCGCCGACGGCGCGGAACACCCGGCCGGTCCGGCGTTCGTCGCCTCCGAGATGTGGGTGCCCGTCGCCCGGATCTCGCGGACGGCCGCGCCTGTCGACGTGCGGGACGCCTCGGGCCGGAAGCTGCCGCGGCTCACCCAGTACGAGACCTCGCGGCTGCTCGCCTCGGGGCTCTACCGCCTGCTGCGGGGCATCCTCACCGGATTCCCCGACGCCCGGCGGGACGAACCACTGGCCCGGCTGCTCTACCAGGACCACGAACCGCGCTGGCTGATCCAGGCGGCCCTGCTCGCGCTCCTGACCGACCGCAGCCGGCCGACCGGTCCGCACCCGCGGGACCTCACCCCGGGGATGACGGCCGGGCACGCGGCCGACTGCCGCCGCAAGGCGCTGAAGCTGCTCGCCGACTACCGCGAGCCGCTCGGGGACTACTTCGCGCTGCTCGACGTCGCCGTCAACAACTACCTGCTCGTGGTGGCCATGGACCGCGGGGCCGACGAGCACCTGCTCACCTACGAGGCCCCGCTCGCGGTGGAGAAGCCCAGGCCCCGCTGGTCGTGGAGCGGGACGCTGCGGGCCAGCAGCCGCGGGTACCTCGTCCAGTACGAGGGCGCCATCCCGGCGAGCCTGCGGTCCTACCACCTCGTCGTCGAGACCGAGCCCGGCGTGCACATCCAGAAGATCTACCTCCGGACCGACGCCGACCAAGGCCTCGCGGGCGAGCTCGTCACGGACCTGAAGACCCTCGCCACCCGGCTGGGGCCGGCGGCCGCGCCGCCGCGGAAGCCGCCCTACTCGAAGATCCTCGAGCTCCAGACGCAGACGACCCTCCGCCGGCTCGCCGACCTGCTCCGCCGCCGGCAGTGGGACGCCGAGCACGCGCGGATCGCCGTGCCCGAACAGCACCTGCCCGGCGTGGCCGAGCTGGGCTGGGCGGCGATCTCGGGCGAAGCCGTGGCCGACGGCGCCGCGCTCGACAACTCGCTGATCCGCCACCCGGTCGTCGAGCCGGCCCGGCTCGGGCAGGCCGCCCGCGAGGTCGAGGCGCAGGAACTCGAATACGACCTCGCCACCGAGGACAACCCGACCAGCAACCAGGCCAGCGTCTACTGGCGGCGGCGGGCGGTCCGCTCGCTCGACGGCGCGCAGATCCGGACCCGCGCCGGGATCCTGCTGCGCGACGCCACGCCGTCGAGCCCGACGACGGTGCTGCTCTACGCGTTGTCCGTCGCCCTCATCGCCTACTCCGCGGCCACCTTCGCGGGGCACCACTTCTGGCCGTATTGGGGCGCCGGCGCCGTCCGGCTGCGCGCGTCGAGCGCGTCGAACAGTCCCGGGGCGCTGATCGCCGTGCTGCTGCTCGTCCCGGGTTTCCTGTACTCCCGGCTGCCGCTGCCGGACCGGCATTCCGTGGCGGGGCACCTGCGGGCGCTGCCGCGGCTGGTGGCGCACGTCTGCATCGGGGCGATGGCCCTGCTGTGCGCGGCCATCGCTGCGGACTCCGCGCGGTCGGTGCTGCCCGTCGCGTTCGGGTTGGCCACCGTGGTGCCCCTGCTCTCGGCGATCGCCCTGGTGCCGCCGATCCGCTCGGCGTGGAGCCGTCGCCGCGACCCGCGCCAGGACGCCGAGGAACTGCACCTCATGGGCGCGCCGCACTGGGTCGACGGCCGCGGGACGAGCAAGCAGCGCCGCCGGACGCCGGACGCGATCTTCTCGTCCTCGGGATCACTTTCATGAGCGAAGGGACGAACATGCCCGGCGATGCGCCGAAGGCCCGTTCGGCGCACGCGCTGGCCAACCTCGCGAGGGCGGGCTACTGGTCGCTGCGGCAGCCGCTGACCGAGGTCGACTTCGAGGTGCACCACCTCGTCGACCGGCCCGGCTACCTCGTCGGGCTCGTCACGGGGGAGGGCCGGAGCGAGCCGAAGTCGCGGTTCTTCCTGGAGACGCTGTCCTCGAGCGCGCACGGCGCCGGGCTGGTCGTCGGCATCCGGACCGGCGAGAAGCCCGACCGGCTCCGGATCCGCGACCACGGCAGCACCGTCGAGCCGGAGCTCGATTTCGGCTCGGACGAGCTGAGCCACGTCTTCCGCGGCACGGCCCGGCCGAACCTGACGTTCCTGGCCGAGTCCGACCGCCGGATCGAAGGGATCGTCGCGATCGCCGACGAGCCCGCGAAACTGCGGCTCAGTCACGGCACCCAGATCAAGAACCTGCTCGCCACGCTCAGCCAGATCGCCGTCGAGGTGGCCCGCGGGCCGCTGCTGTCCATCCAGTGCCCGGTCCAGCTGCCGGTGGAGGTCGAGGCCGAATACCGGGAGGAGCGGATCCCGCGGGCCGCGTCGCTGGCCGTCCGGTTCTCGATCGCGCTGCAGCACCCGAGCGCCGAGCTCACCTTCGAGATCGCCGAGCGGATCATTCGGTACTGCGAAGAACGCGGATTCCGCCTCTGGCTCGCCGACACCCGGCTCGGGCACCGCACCGGCAACTGGTTCCGGATCCGCGCTCACCCGGCGGAAGAGCCGCACCCCGGCGAAGCACCCGAAGGCGTGCTGTCCACGATCATCCCGGTCACCTTCGTGGGCCCGGCGCGGGTCGGCTCGACGCACGCGCTCGTCTCCCTGCTGCTGCAGTTCCCGGAGATCGGCGTGGTCGGGGCGTCGATCACGCTGCTCGACGACCTCGCGTTCATCCACCTCCAGCTCGGCGTGGTCACCCCCGCCGAGGAAGTCGCGTTGCCGGTCGCCCACAGCAGCGAAGACCCCCGCACGGCGATCACCACCATGTTCGCCGGGTTCGCCAAGGTGCCCAACGGCAAGCACGGCCAGGAGCTGAGCGACCACCTGTGGGAGCGGGCCGGCGACTACCAGACGCTGGCCGGCCCGGTGGTCCCGGTGGTGCACCCGGCCGCACAGCGCCGGCTGGCGATCTGGATCTCGTGGCAGATGGAATGGACTCCGCGCGGCATTTCCGTCGCCGTGCGGGCGCTGCGGCAGGCCTTCGACTACATGGGCTTCCCGCTGCCGGAAGGGGACGCGGCCGGTGCCGAGGCCCGCGACGCGCCCAACCTCGAATACCTCATCTGCCGGGACCTCGGCAATTCCCTGTTGCGGGGCAAGGGCAAGTTCTCGGTGCCGCTGAACCTCGTCCAGCAGCGGTTCACCAGCACGGCGGTGGAGATCGCGCCTTCGAAACTGTGCGTCGGGCTGGAAGACGCGTGGAAGACCGCGCTGGACGAGGACCCGGGCGGGTTCGCGGTCCGGGAAGTCACGGTGGTGTGGCGGGAGTTCTGGCTGGGGCACTGGGCGGCCACGTCGGTCTGACCCACCGGTCACCCCGTCGTGCGGGCGCGGGAACCCGGTGTCGCGGGGCGCCGCCCAGTAGCTTTTCGATCATGGTCGAGACACCCGAACCCCCACCCACCCTGGCCGATCCGCGTGCGCTGCTGCTGGGCTACCTCGACCACAACGCCGCCGCCATCCTCCGCAAGCTCGACGGCCTCTCCGAACACGATCTGCGCCGGAGCGTGCTGCCGTCGGGCTGGACGCCGCTGGGCATGGTCAAGCACCTCGCCTGCACCGAACGGTTCTGGATCCGGTACCTGTTCGCCGGCGAGGACGTCGACTTCTCCTGGCCCGGCACCGCCGAGCAGCCCTGGTTCGTCGCGCCGGAAGAACCGTCGGCGGACATCACGGCGTTCTTCCTCGCGGAACGCGAAAACTGCGCCCGGCTCGCCGCCGTCACCCCGCTGGACGGCCGGGCCGTCCGCACCACCCGCCGCGGCGGCGCCGAAGAACATCCCACCTTCGCGTGGATCCTGTGCCACCTGGTGCAGAGCTTCGCCCGCCACGCCGGGCACGTGGACGTCGGCCGCGAGCTGATCGACGGCGTGACCGGCAGGTAGCGGTCAGGCGGGCGGGGCGACCGTGGCGTCCTGATCGGCGCGGTGCAGCGCGTCGGCGACGAACCCGGTCGTCTTCAGCTCTTCGACCAGCTCGTGCAGGAACGCGATCGTCTCCGGGCGGCGGTCCGGCGTGGTGCAGACCGCCTGCCGGATCTCCATGAACCGCCCCGGGAGCACGCGGGTCCCGGGGTGGGCGGCAACGTAGGCGGCCATCGGCCCGCGGATCCCGGCGGCAACCTCCAGGCTCCCCGCCTCGAACGCCGTGACACCGTCTTCGCCGCGCACGACGGTGGCGTGCCGGAGGGTGCGGGTCAGGTACAGGTCGTACGCGGAGCCCTGCTTGACACCGATCCGCACGTCCGGCCGGTCGACGTCGGCGGGCGACGCCAGTGGCGAGCCGTCGGCGACGACGTACACGCCTTCGATGAGGACGTACGGCGCGGTGAAAGTCACCTGTTCGGCGCGGGCGGGCTCGATCGCCAGGAAAGCGAGGTCGGCCGCGCCCGAGGTCAGCGCCTCGAACGACTTGCGGGCCGCGTCGGCGCAGGTGAACTCGACCGGAACGGCGAGCCGCGCGGCGACCTCGCGGGCGAGGTCGACCGTGAGCCCGCCCGGTTCCGCCGGCGTGCCGTGCGCGAGCACGGGGTTGCCGAGGTTGATCGCGGCGCGCAGCGTGCCGGTGGGTGCGAGGTCCCGGGCGACGGCGGAAAGATCTCCCATGACCGGCGAGGCTAGCGGCGGGCCCGGGCGGACGCCCCGCGATTGTCGCTCACGCCACCGGCGGCTCGTCCGCGGTGGTGAGGGCGAATACCGTCTCCTGGTGGTAGACCTCGCCGGGCCGCAGCACCGTGCTGGGGAAGTCCGGCCGGTTGGGGGAGTCCGGGAAGTGCTGGGCCTCCAGCGCGAACCCGGCGCCGCGGTGGTACGGGCGCCCGCTCGTGCCGGTCAGGTCCGCGGTGAGGTAGTTGCCCGAGTAGAACTGCAGGCCCGGCTCGGTGGTCCACATGGTGAGCAGGCGCCCGGACGCCGGGTCCCACGCCCGGGCGGCGAACGGCGCGCCGGTGTCGAGCACCCAGTTGTGGTCGTAGCCCTGGCCGATCACCAGCTGGGGGTCGGGCTCGCCGACGCGGGCGCCGATCGGCGCCCACCGGCGGAAGTCGAACGGCGTGCCCTCGACCGGCACCGGGTCGCCGGCCGGGATCAGGTCGTCGCCGGTCCGGCAGAACCGGCTCGCGGCGATCTCCAGTCGGTGCTCGTGGACGTCGCCGGTGCCTTCGCCGGCCAGGTTCCAGTAGGTGTGGTTGGTCAGGTTGACGACGGTCGGCGCGTCGGTCGTCGCGAGGTAGGTGATGCGCAGCCGGTCGTGCGCGTCGAGGCGGTAGATGACCTCGGCGGTGAGCCGGCCGGGGTAGCCCTGGTCGCCGTCCGGGCTGATCAGGGTGAGCCGGACGGCGACGCCGTCGCCGTCGCGGATCTCGGTTGCCGACCAGACCCGCGTGTCGAACCCGGAGGGCCCGCCGTGCAGGCTGTTCTTGCCGTTGTTCAGCGGCACCCGGTACTGGACGCCGTCGAGGGTGAAGGTGCCGCCGCCGATCCGGTTGGCGAACCGGCCGATCACCGAGCCGAGGAACACCCGGTCCGCGTCGGGCCGGTTGTTGGCGACGTAGGAGCCGAGGTCGGCGAACCCGAGGACGACGTTGCCGGGGCGCCCGTCGCGATCGGGCGCTTCGAGCGACTGGATGACCCCGCCGTAGTCGAGCACGCGCACGACCGGTCCGCCGGGCCGCCCCAGCGTGTACCGGTGGACGTCGGTGCCGCCGGCTTGGCCGAACAGCTCCCGGGTGAGTTCGGGTGAGGTCATCGGTGGGTCCTCCAACGGGCTGTTAGCGCTAACAGCGTGGGACGACGATAGAAGCGGCAGCCCGGCACGGTCAAGGACCGGAAGGCCGTGGCGGCGGCCTCGGCCCTCAGCGGTCGCCGGCCGGTGGGCGGGTGCCCAGCAGCCGGTGGGCGCACAGGGCCATCTGGATCTCCAGGCGCTTCGCCGGGTCCGCCAGCCGGTCGCCGAACAGCTCGCTCAGCTGGCTCACGCGGTAGCGGACCGTCTGGGGGTGGATCCGCAGGGCCTGCGCGATCTCCGGCGTGTTCCCGTTGTGCTCCAGCCAGCTCAGCAGTGTGTCGGCCAGCCGCGTCTGCTGCTTGGCCGTCAGCCCGGCGAACGGCGACAGCGCCTTCGCCGACAGTTCGTCCAGCAGGAAGCGGTCGATCAGCAGCCAGTGCGTCGCCAGGTGGTCGGCCGTGTGCGTGACCGGGGCGTCGCCGGCCAGGCCGCGGCGGACCAGGTCGAGCGTGCGGCGGGCCCACCGCAGGGACGTCGCCGCTTCGGCCGGGCGGACGCGGGGGCCGACCGCCGCGCGCCAGCCCGGGAGGCGGTTTTCGAGGCCGCGCAGGTCGCGGTCCGGGTTCGGGGTCAGCAGGCACGGCTCGGGGCCGTCGAGGTCGACGAGCACGTCGGCGGGCACCTGCGGGGTCGGCGGTGGGTGCCGGTCGGTCCGCGGGTCGAGCGCGACGACCGTGACCCACTCCGGGATCGCCCACTGCGCCGCCTTGGCCAGCGTCGCCAGGGTGGCCGGGGACGACGGCGGGGTGGCCAGCAGCAGTTCGAAGAGCCGGCCCCGGCGGCGCTCGAGCGTGCCGGTCGCCATCGCCTGTGCCAAGGTGTACCCCTCGACCGAGTACGCGGAAATCTCCTCCACGTAAGCGAAAATGGCTTCCGCGCCGACGCACAGCACGGCCGCCGGGAACCGGTGCGCCTGGCCCAATTCGGCCACGTACCGCCACGCCGCCCGCCCACCCGCGCGGTAGGCGGCCTGCAAAGAATTGAGGCTGCCGCCGTCGTGGTGGACGCGCTTGCCGACCTCCACGAACAACTTGGGCCACTCGTCCTGTGTGGACGCCAGGTCCTCGATGCTGTCGATGCAGCTGAGGACCGCCTGCTCGATCGCGAGCACGGTCATCTTGCCGAATTCGCCCTCGAGGGGCTTGGCGTATTCGGGAACGGCCTTCTGGACCTCGTCGAGGATCCGCCGGGCGAGCGGGTCGGCGTGCGCCCGGAAGCGCCCGGCCAGTTCGGTGGGCAGCGAGCACCACAGCTGCCGCGCGCGGCCGGTGCCCCGCGGGTGCGGAATCGCCGCCTGCGTGATCGTCCGGCTCATGGTTCAGACCCCTTGCCGCGCCGCGTGGAGACTTCGCGCCGTCGTCGGCGCGAACGCCATGTACTCACACGGGAACGGACTTGGCAACCGGCGTCCCTGCCCCGGGAGCGGGTTCTGTCACGCCGGGACCAACGGCCGCACCGGAGTTTGTCACCTGCCCGACAAAGCGGAACGCTAACCGCGGCAAAGGTTTCCGGGATTCGATTTGTGAACTCAGGCGGTATCTTCGCGCCCTGTCCGGTTGTTAGCGTGATCAACCGGCATGCGTGAGGAGAAAACCCGATGACGGCGCTTGTTTCCTGGTGTTTCCGCCGGGCCGGCGTCGTTGTCGTGCTGTGGCTGCTGGCACTGGGCGGGCTGGTTTCCGCCGCGCTGCCCGCCGGCGCGGCCTTCCGCGACACCGTGGACCTGCCCGCCGCGGACAGCACGGCCGCGGCGAACCTGCTGCGCGCCACCGGTGCCGGCGGCGCCGGGGAACGCGTCGTCGTGCGCTCGCCGGACGGCCCGGTCGACACCGGCGCGGGCCGCGCCCGGCTCGACGCGCTCGCCGCCCGGCTGGCGGCGTTGCCGCACGTCGTCGCCGTCGAGCCGCCGCCCGGCCAGGTGTCCGCCGACCGGCGGACGGCGGTGCTCACCGTGCGCTTCGACGCCCCGGCCGCCGACCTCGGGCAGGGGACGGCCGACGCGCTCGCCGCCACCGTCCGCGACGCCGACGGCCTGACCGCGGGTGCGTCCGGCGAGCTCGCCGCGATGACAGCCGCCGCGCCCGACCTCGGCAACGCCGGGATCGGCCTGCTCGCCGCGGCCGTGGTGCTGCTGGTGGCCTTCGGCTCGGTGACCTGCGTGCTGCTCCCGGTCCTCACCGCGGCGGTTTCGGTCGGCTGCGCGCTGGCCGCCGTGACGCTGTTGTCGCACGTCATGACCATGCCGAAGATCAGCACCGAGATCGCCGCGCTGCTCGGGCTCGGCGTCGGCGTCGACTACGCGCTGTTCGTGCTCACCCGCTACCGGCAGGGCCGCCGGGACGGCGCCGATCCGGCGGCCGCGCTGGCCGTCGCGGCCGCGACCTCCGGCCGGAGCGTGGTGTTCGCCGGGATCACTGTGTGTGTCTCGCTGGCCGGGATGCTCACCGTCGGCCTGCCGTTCCTCGACGGGATCGCGGTCGCCGCCGCGGTCTCGGTGCTGCTGACCGCATTCGCCGCGCTGACCCTGCTGCCCGCGCTCCTGCGGCTGCTCGGCCGGCGGATGCGCCTGCGCCCGGACGCCGGGGCCGGCCGGTGGGCCCGGCTAGCCCGGTCGGTCACCGCGCGCCCCGGCCCGTACACCGCCGCCGCCCTGCTGGTCGTGGCCGTGCTCGCGCTCCCGATGACCGGGCTGCGGCTCGGCGTGCCGGACGCCGCGCTCGACCCGCCCGGCAGCGTCACCCGGACCGCCGCCGAACTGCTCAAGGAGGGTTTCGGGCCGGGCGCCGACGCGCCGCTGCTGGTGGTCGGCACCGGCGGCGAATCGGTGGGCACGCTGCGGGAAGCCCTCCTCGCCAGCGCCGACGTCGCCCCACCGGCCGCGTTGCCCGGGGGCGGCTGGCTGCTGACGGTGCTCCCGCGGACGGGCCCCGGCGACCCGGCGACCGGCGACCTGCTCGCTTCGACGCGGGTGATGGCCAAGCTCATCGGCAGCCCGGACGCGCACGTCGGCGGGGTCGTCGCGGCCCGGGCGGACTTCTCCGCGGCGATCACCCAGCGGTTGCCGCTGTTCTTCGCCGCCGTCGTCGGGATCTCGGTCCTGCTGCTGGCCTGGGTGTTCCGCAGCGTGCTGATCCCGCTCACCGCGGCGGTGATGAACCTGCTGACCGCGGCCGCGACGACCGGGGCGGTGGTGTTCGCCTTCGGCGGCCCGATCGAGCCGTACCTGCCCGTCTTCCTGTTCGCCGGGCTGTTCGGGCTGTCGATGGACTACGAGGTCTTCCTCATCGCCCGCATCCAGGAGGCGTGGCGCCGCCACGGCGACACCCGCGCGGCCGTCGTCGACGGCGTCGCGGCGACCGGCCGGACCATCACCGCGGCGGCGCTGATCATGGCGCTGGTGTTCGGGTCGTTCGCTTTCGTCGACGCCCGGGTGGTGCGCGAGGCCGGCGTCGGGCTCACCGTCGCCGTGCTCCTGGACGCCGTCGTCGTCCGGTGCGTGCTCGTCCCCGCGGTGATGGCCCGGCTGGGCGCGGCGAACTGGTGGTTCCCGCGCCGCAAGGCCGTGGTCCCCGGCGAGCTCGTGGGGAGCACGCGATGACCCGGCGGACCCTGGTCGTGCTCGCGCTGGGCGCCTTCGTCACGACGCTGGACAACACGATCGTCGCCGCGGGCGCGCCGTCCATCGCCCGCGAGCTCGCCCTCGACGTCGAAGCCCTGCAGTGGATCGCGCTCGGGTACATGCTCCCGTTCGCCGGGCTCCTGCCGGTGGCGGGTGCGCTGGTCGACCGCTGGGGCCGGCGCCCGGCCCTGACCGGCGCCCTCCTCGCCTTCGGCGCCGGTGCGGCGGCGGGCGGGCTGGCGGCCACCGCGTGGCTGCTGGTCGCCGCACGCGTCCTCCAGGGCATGGCGGCCGCGTTCCTGGTGCCGGGCCTGCTCAGCCTGCTGCGCACCAACCTCGACGCGCGCGGCCGGACGCTCGGCGCGGCGGTGTGGACGGCCTGCCTGGCGGCCGCGCTGGCCCTCGGCCCGGCACTCGGCGGCGTCTTGAGCGAATACTGGGGCTGGGCCTGGATCTTCCTCGTCAACCTGCCGTTCGTGGCCGCCATGCTCGTGCTGCTGCCCTCGACCGTGCCGGCCGGCCGCGACGCAGGGACCCGCGCGCCACCGGCGTCGGCGATGATCCTGGTGACGGCGAGCCTGGTGCTGCTGACCACCGCGCTGGCCGAACCCGGGCTCCGGCTCCCGCTGCTGGCCGCCGGGACCGCGCTCGGCGTGGCGTTCCTCGTCCGGGAACGGCGCGCGGCCGAGAGACTGGTCCCGCGGGCCCTCACCGGGAACCGGGTGTTCCTGGGGTCGCTCGGCCTGCAGTTGCTGTGGGGACTGGGCATCTCCGGGATCTTCTTCTTCACGCCGTTGCTGCACCAGGAGTTCCTCGGGCTCGGCCCGGCCGGCGCCGGGCTGCCGCTGGTGCTGGTCGCGGTGGCGGTGGTGGCCGCGACGCCGCTGGTGCCGGCGGCCGTCACCCGTCATGGTCCACTTCGGACGGTGGCGGCGGGGCTGGTCGTGGTGGGGGCGGGATTGCTCGCCCTCGCCGCGGTGAACCACGTGCCCGCGCTGTGGCCGCGCGTGCCCGGCATGGTCCTGATCGGCGCGGGCTCGGCCTTCACCGTCCCGATGACTTCGCACGCGCTCGACGTCGTGGCCGAGCGGTATTCGGGGACGGCGTCGGGATGGCTCACCGCGGGCCGGGAACTGTCGAGCGCGCTGGGTGTCGCGCTGATCGGCGCGGTGCTGACGTCGGTGCGTGCGGCCCGGCTCGACACCGGCGTCCCCGCCGGGGCGGCGCTCGCCGGCGGGTACACCGCCGGTCTGCTCGTCGCGGCCGGGCTGACGTTCGCCGGCGCGCTGCTGGCCGTGCGCGTGCCGGGGACCCGGCCCGCCGAGACCTCGTCGCCGCGTGACAAACGTGCTGTCCCGTAACCCGTTTCCCCGTGAGTACCGGAGATCGAATCGTTGACAACCGCACCGGCGCGGTTATTCACTGCGCCGGTAAACGCTCTCTGCGAGGATGCCTTGGAAACCATTTCCCGGCCGGTTCCCGGCACCGGTGCCCCCGTCGCCGCCGGCGAGTCCTTCGCGACCCTCCTGGGTCAGTGGGCGCGCCGCCTCGGCGACCGGATCGCCGTGACCCACCTCGACCACCGCGACGGCGGAGACGGCCGGGCGGTCACGCTCACCTGGCGCGAGCTCGACGAGCGGGTCGAGGCGGTCGCGGCCCGGCTGTCCGAAGTGTCCGGTCCGGGGGAGCGGGCAGCGGTGCTGGCCGGGCAGTCCGCCGGGTACGTCGTCGCGTTCCTCGGTGCGCTGCGGGCGGGACTGGTCGCGGTGCCGCTGTTCGCACCCGGCCTGCCCGGGCACGCGGGCCGGCTGGCCGCGGCACTCGCCGACTGCGGCCCGCGCGTCGTGCTGACCACGGCCGGAGAATCCGGGGCGGTCACCCGGTTCCTCGCCGGTTCGCCGGTCGACCCGGTGGTGGTCGACGTCGACTCGGTGCCGCCGGCCGGGCCGCGCGAGTGGCCCGAGCCCGATCCGGACGCCCCGGCGTACCTGCAGTACACGTCCGGGTCGACGCGCTCGCCGGCCGGGGTCGTGCTGACCCACCGCAACGTGCTCGCCAACGCCCGTCAGGCCTGCGCGGCCTACGGCGCGGAAAGCGGGACCACGTCGACGGTCAGCTGGCTGCCGCTGTTCCACGACATGGGGCTGATCCTCGGCATCGGCGCGCCGATGGCCGGTGGCTTGGAATCGGTCCTGATGGATCCCCTGGCGTTCCTCGAACGGCCCGCGCGCTGGCTGCGGGCGCTCTCGGCCAGTCCGGGCGCGATCAGCGCGGCCCCCAACTTCGCCTACGCCTACTGCGCTTCCCGCGTCACCGAGGCGGACAAGATCTACCTCGAGCTGAGCCGGGTCGTCTCGCTGATCAACGGCAGCGAGCCGGTGCTGCCGGCGACGATCGCGAAGTTCCACGACGCCTTCGCCGAGTGCGGGCTGCGGCCGGAAGTGCACCGATCCTCCTACGGGCTGGCCGAGGCCACCGTGCTGGTTTCGGTGACCGACGCGGGGAAACCGCCGCGGCAGGTCACCTTCGACCGGGCGCGGCTCGCCGCCGGGTACGCCGAGCCCGGCGTCCCGGGCGCGTCCACCACGACGCTCGTCTCGTGCGGCCGCCCGGCCGGCCAGCGGGTGCGGATCGCCGACCCGGTGACCGGGCGGCCCGCCGAGCCCGGCGAGGTCGGCGAAATCCGGGTCAGCGGCCCGAACGTCGGTCGCGGGTACTGGGGCCGGGCGGAAGCCTCGGCGGCCACCTTCGGGCTGCCCCCGCTCGATCCGGAGACCGGCGAGGGCTGGCTGGCGACCGGCGACCTCGGCGTGGTCTTCGACGGCGAGCTGTTCGTCACAGGCCGGCTGAAGGACCTGGTCGTCATCGACGGCCGCAACCACTACCCGCAGGACATCGAGCAGACCGCCGAGGAGCACCCGGCCGTCCGGCCGCACTCGGCCGCGGCCTTCGCGATCGACGGCGACGGCGGGGAAGCCGCGGTCGTCGTCCTCGAACGCGCGAAAGGCAGCGAAACCGACGTCGCCGAGGCCGCCGCGGCCCTGCGGGCGGCGGTGTCGGCCGGCCACGGCCTGCGCCTGCACGACGTCGTCTTCCTGCCACCGGGCGAGGTGCCCCGCACGTCCAGCGGCAAGATCAGCCGTGCCCGGAGCCGGTTGTCCTACCTGGACGGTGCGCTCACCGCGCGGCGGCTCGGATGAGCGCGCCGGACGCCGCGGCGATCCGCGCCTGGCTGACCGCGCGGCTCGGCGACGTGGACCCCGACCGGCCGCTGCACGAAACCGGACTGTCCTCACGGGACGCGACGAGCCTGGCGGCCGACCTCGGCGCGTTCGTCGGCCGCCCGCTCGCCCCGACCCTGGTGTGGCAGTACCCGACGATCACCGCGCTCGCCTCGCACTTGTCCACTGTGGATCAATCGGCGGCGTACGTGCCGTTGGCGGACGACGGCGAGCCGATCGCGGTCATCGGCCTCGGCTGCCGCCTGCCGGGCGGGATCGAATCCCCGGAAGCGTTCTGGCGGTTCCTCGACGCGGGCGGCGACGGCATCGGCGACGTCCCCGAGGGCCGCTGGGAGACGTTCGCGCCGGCGGAAGACTTCGCCGGCGTGCCGGCACGCGGCGGGTTCCTCGGCGACGTCGCCGGGTTCGACGCGGAGTTCTTCGGCATCACCCCGCGGGAAGCCGCGGCGATGGACCCGCAGCAGCGGATGCTCCTGGAGGTCGCCTGGGCGGCGCTGGAACACGCGGGGCTCCCGCCGGCCACGCTGCGCGGCAGCCGGACGGGGGTGTTCGTCGGGCTGTCGGCCACCGAGTACGGCTCGCTGACGATGACCGACGTCGCGGGGGTCGACGTCTGGGCCGGCACCGGCGCGGCGGCGAGCATCGCGGCGAACCGGCTGTCGTACCTGCTCGACCTGCGCGGCCCCAGCCTGACGCTGGACACGGCGTGCTCGTCGTCGCTGGTGGCGGTGCACCAGGCGGTGCAGAGCCTGCGCCGCGGCGAAAGCGAGACGGCGCTGGTCGCCGGTGTGAACGTCCTGCTCTCGCCCGCTATCACAGCGGGCTTTCACCGGGCGGGCGTGCTGGCCGCGGACGGTCACTGCAAGCCGTTCGACGCCGCCGCCGACGGAATCGCCCGGGGCGAGGGCTGCGGCGTCGTCGTCCTCAAGCCGCTGCGGGCGGCCCGCGGTGATCGGGTGCTGGCGGTGATCCGCGGCAGCGCGGTGAACTCCGACGGCCGGTCCAACGGCCTGACGGCCCCGAACCCGGACGCCCAGGCGGCCCTGCTGCGCGACGCCTACGCCACGGCGGGCGTCGATCCGTCCTCTGTGGACTACGTCGAAGCGCACGGGACCGGGACGCCGCTGGGAGACCCGCTGGAGGCGGGCGCGCTGGCGGCCGTGCTCGGGTCGGGGCGGCCGGCGGGCCGTCCGCTGCTGCTGGGGTCGGTGAAGAGCAACCTGGGCCACCTCGAAGGCGCGGCCGGGATCGCCGGGCTGCTGAAGGTGGTGCTGGCGATGACGCACCGGCGGGTGCCGCCGAGCCTGCACTTCCGTACGCCGAACCCGCACATCGACTTCACCGGGCTGCGGGTGGTTTCGGCGGGCACGGACTGGCCGCGTTATTCGGGAACGGCACGGGCCGGGGTGTCGGCGTTCGGTTTCGGCGGGACGAACGCGCACGTGGTGGTGGAGGAGTGGCCGGCCGCGTCGTTCCCGGTCCGGGCCGGTGAGCGTGGTTCGCAGGTGTTCGCGCTGTCGGCCCGGTCGGCGGAGGTCCTGCGCGCGCGGGCGGGCGAGCTGGCGGACTGGCTGGCGGAGGCTTCGGCCCCGCTCGACGCGGTCGCGTCGACGCTGGCGCACCGGCGGGAGCACCTGCCGGTGCGCGGGGCGGTGGTCGGGGAGAGCCGCGACGAGGTGGTCGAGGCTCTGCGAGACCTGGCCGCCGGGACCCAGCGCCCCAATGTGGCGTTCGGTGCGTCAGATGCACCCAATGTGGCGTTCGGTGCGTCTGACGCACCCAACGCCACATTGG
>NZ_JBSGJD010000048.1:0-43711 GCF_053605405.1 Amycolatopsis sp. NPDC003861 | reverse complement strand
GCGCCGACCAGCGCACCGGCGATCGCGCCCGCCACCGGCCCGGACCGCGCGGCGAGCCGGATCGCGGCCTCCGGGTCGTACCCGCGCTTGGCCGCGGCGAACAGCGCGCGGCCGAGCACCGACCGGACGCTCCGGCCGTCGCCGATGGACTCCAGCTGCGTCACGTCGTCGGCGTCGCGGTCCGCGCGCAGCGCCAGCGTCGAGGCCGCCAGGTCGCCCCCTACCTCGTGCAGGCGGACGTGCACCGGCAGTGCGAACGGCTCCCGCGTCAGCAGGCTCTGGAACAGGGAAATCAGCAGCTCGACGCCCTCGGTCACCTCGGCGCCGGCCGCGCTGCCGGTCAGTTCGCGGGCGACGTCCTTCGCGTACCGCTCGCCGTCGACGTCGGCCAACGCCACCGCCCCGGCCGGGGTTGCGGCCAACGCCGTGGCCAGCAGCGCGGAGAACTCGGCGGGCGCGGGACCGGCGTGCCGGGTCGCGACGGCGAGCCAGCCCACCGGGTCCGGTTCGGGCAGGGTCGCCGGGACTTCGCCGGTCGGCACCGGCGGCAGGCCGCGCAGCACGATGTCGGTGTGGAACAGCAGGTGCCGCGTCAGGCCACCCAGCGGCAGGGGGCGCGCCGGGTCGGCGCCGCCGCCGAGGGCGTCACCGATCGCGAAGCCGACGTACGCGCCGACGATCCGGTGCCACGCGAAGCGGTCGGGCGGCGTCCCGAAGGCGGAGAACTTGCCGAACGTCCACGGCACCGGCCGCGGCCGGGCGTCTTCGTCCACGTGCGCGATCAAGCCGTTCGCGGCCAGGTCGGCGGGCCATTCCGGCTCCTGGCCGGCCCGGCGGCGGACGCCGTTGCGGTACTGCCAGGCGAACCCGCGCAGATACCGGACGCACTCCTCCGGCGTCAGCTCGAAGTGCTGGTCGCGGGCGTGGTCCAGGGCGTACCGCAGGTGCCGGGCCGGCAGGTCGGGCGGCTCGACGCCGAACTCCGCGACCAGCGCGGGCAGCGCCGCGGCGACCTCGGGCCTGGCCTCCGGCGCGGGCTCGGCCACGATGGGCCGGCGCTCGCCGGTCGTGCCGAGTTCGGCGGCGGTGAGGCTGCGGACCAGGCCGGTGCCGGGGTCGAGCGTCAGCCCCGACGCCGCCGGCAGCTCCCGGACCAGGACCCGCCAGCGGCGCGGATACCGCCCGGGCACCTTCGCCGACGAGCTGTAGGCGATGACTTCGCGCTCGTTCCTGCCCGGGACCGGCCGCACCAGCGGCTCGCCGTTGTCGAGCAACGGCACGAGCACCTCGCACTCCAGCAGAGCGCGGACGAACTCGGCGCGGGTGATCCAGTTGGCGGCCAGGTAGTTCAGCAGCTTCTCGGCGTCGGTCGTGGGTTCCGGGTACCCGCGCCAAACCGGGCCGGCGGTGTACTGCTCGTTGCTCCGGTACTCACCGTTCGCCCTGTTCCAGCCGCGGACGGCCCGCACCGGGAGGTCCAGCTCGGGGAACGCCTTCTCGTCGAACTCGGGGTCGACGTCCGGCCGCCACTCGGCCTCGGCGGGCGTGCTCGCCATCGCCGCCCGGTCGTACCCGATCTCGCCCTCGTCCGGCACCACGACCACCGGGCCGGGGAACAGGCCCGCGCCGATGTCCGTGCCGTCCAGGTAGCCGGCCGTGTTGACCGCGAAGCGCCAGCCGTCCGGGCGGCGCGCGGTGAACTCCGGCCGGATCCGCAGCCGGTCGCCGCCGGGCTGCGTGCGCAGCCACTCCCGCGCGCGGGCGACGGCTTCCTCTTCGTCCATTCTCCCCATCCTCGCGCTAATGCCGCGGGTACCGCTCGATCCAGACGTCGCCGAGCGCGCTGAGCGCCGAGTGCCGGTCGAAGTGCCAGTAGGCGTCCGAAGCGACGTTCTCGACCAGGTACCGCAGCTCCAGCTGGTCGACCCACTTCTGCGGCAGCCCGGGGATCCCGGTGCGCGCGCCGAGCAGCGCCCCGGCGATCGCGCCGGTGAGCGCGCTGCGGCCGGAGTGGTTGACCGCGCGAAGCAGCGCCTGCTCCGGGTAGTTCTCGAAGCCCGACAACGCGGCGAAGGCGCGTCCCAGCACCGACAGCGTCGTCTTGCCGTCGCCGATCAGCTCGGGCATCCGCAGGTCGGGCAGCCCGTGCTCGCCGAAGAACGGCACCGACTCGGCGACCAGGTCCTTGATCGCCGTCCACTCCGGGCCCTGCTGGAACTGGCTGTCCGGGTTGAGCACCTCGCGGCTGGTGTTCCAGATCGGGAAGCTGAACGCCTCCTTGGTCAGCGCGTGCTCGAACAGCCAGGTCAGGTAGGTCGCGGCGGTCAGGTCCTGCTCGTCGGGGTGGGTGACGCCGGCCAGCTCGCGCACCGCCTGCCGCGCTCCGCCGCTGAACCCGCTGCCGGGGCCGGCCATGGTCAGCGCGGCGGGCAACGCGGGGATCAGCGCGGCCGGGCCGCTCATCGGCGGCGCGCCGGCCGTCCCGGTCGCGAGCTGGTGGTAGGCGTTGAGCTCGGCGTCGTCGATGTCCCGCCGGGCGTGCAGGTCCGGGACCTGCACGAGCCAGCCGTCGATGGCGTCCATCGGCGCACCCTGGGTACGCAGCCAGCGCTGCAGCGCCCCGCGGACGACGTCCGGGAAGAGCTGCTCGGCTTCGCGGGATTCCGGCTGCTCGCGGTGCGGGCTGCGGATGACGGCCTCGGTGTAGAAGAGCAGCCGCTGCGTCAGCGAGCCGATCCGGCCGGGCTGGTCGTACGCCGGGATCAGGTCGGTGACGCCCTCGATGCCGAACTTCGCGTGGATGTCGTGCAGCATCATCCGGTCGACGGCCGCACCGAGGGCCTCGCCGAGCGCGAAGCCGACGTACGCGCCTGTGACGCGTTGCCAGCCGTAGCGGAAGCCGTCGAGATCGCGCTCGAAGTACTTGCCGAACGTGTCGAGCCGCGGGACCGTGCGGCCGGCGTTGTCGTACGTCGGGGCCAGGCCGTTTGCGCGCAGGTCGTTGGGCTTGCTGCGCGGCGGCTCCGGCATGTTCAGCCGCTTCAGCCAGGATTCGCCGAGCACGGTCTTCGCGCACTCCTCGGCGGTCAGCTCGAAGCCGCGCCGACGGGCCTTCTCGGCCGCCAGGAGCGGCGGTTTCACCGGATCCGGCAGGCCCATCCGGGACGCGGTTTCGGTGGCGACCCGGATGAGGTCCTCCTCGGCCTCCGGGCAGCGGCCGTGCACGTCGATGCGCGGCTCGTGGCGCGGGAACCGCTGGACGATCTCCGCGAGCTCGCCGCTGGAGACGTCCTCGATGGTCGTCGGGCCGCCGTTGATGACCAGGTTCGGCGGGTGCTCGAACTCGGCGAGCGTGGCGACGTCGACCTTCCACCAGCCGTGTTCGCGCGAGGGCAGGTGCCGGGTCGAGCTGAACACCTTGAGCTCGTTGCGCTCTTCGGCGAAGTAGAACCGGTCGGTCTTGCCGGTTTCCAGGTCGAGGGGGACGTACACCTCGCACCGGATCAGCCCGATGAGCAGCAGTTCCCGGGTCAGCCAGCCGACGCTGCCGAACGACAGCAGCGTCTCGAGGGTGTTCTCCGGCTTCGGGTAGCCGCGGCGGATCGGCCCGGCCTTGTACTCGGGGTTCTCCCGCTCCTCGCCGGTCTGGTTGCCGTCGGCGTCGACCTTCACCCAGCCCGCGACGGCCTGCAGCGGCACGCCCAGCTCGCCGAGCCCGGCCTTGACGTACTCGGGGTCGACGACCTCGCGCCAGTTCTCCTGGCCGGGGAACGCCACCGGCACGGACAGCCCGCCGGGGTGCGGGTGCGCCTGGCGCAGCTCGCCGTCCGGCTCGCGGACGACGACCGACGGCGGCGGGAAGATCTCCTTCTCCGGCCGGCCCTCGTCGAGGAACGCGATGGTGTTGTAGGGCACCGACCAGCCCTCGGGGATGCGCAGCACCTTCTCGGTGTCCACCCGCAGCCCGGCGGGGCCGGAGACGTCCGGGCCGTGCACCGCGCGCAGCCACTGGCCGACCTTGGCAATCGCTTCCGCCGCTTCCACCTACTCGATCCTCTCCAGGCTTCCGTCGGACTCGTGCTCGGCGATCGTCTTCGGCAGCACGAAGGCCACCGCGCCACCCGGCAGGTTCGCCCACGGGACCGTGATGCCGGTGATCACGTGCAGGGGGCGTCTGAGCCGGTAGCTCCGCCGCACCCGCTCGCGTTCGAGCGGCAGCGACGTCGTGGCGAACCGTACCTCGCCGTGGTGAACGAGATTGCCCGGTTCCTCGCCGAACCGCAGAACGACCGTACCCGCCACCAGCCTGGTGATGCGCTTGTTGCGGAGCAGGGTGAGGGGAGGCTCACCCGGCGCCGGGTGCACCGGCCAGTCGTCGAGCTCCTTCGCGGTTTCCCGCGGCGTTTCGTGCCCGGCGGTCATCCGGGCGGGGTGCAGCAGCAACGCGCCCAGCAGCTGCTGCGCGGCGTACTCGAGCCGGGCGAAGTACTTCGGTTCGCGAGGCTTCCCGCCGGCGTACGCGGCGACTTCCCAGCCGTCGGGTGTGTAGTTGAGGCACCAGGCGCCGTCGGCACGCTCGCCGACCCGGTACGCCTCCGGCCACACCCCGTGCTCGCCGAGCCGCTGTACCAGCACGGTCAGCAGCTCTTCGTCGTCGAGCTGCGGGTCCGGCGTCGTCTCCAGTTCGGCGACGACGTCCCCGGCCGTCTTCTTCACGTCGGCGCGGCCCGGCTTCGGCCGCGGCTTGCCCAGCAGGTCCGCCTCGGCGGTCCGCCGGACCAGCGGCTCGACGTACGGCGGCTGGAAGTGGTGCCGGCGGATGTGCGCGACGAGGTCGGGCTCTGGCGGCACGCCGTGCTTCGCGAGCAGCAGCGGGACGGCGTCGGACCAGATCCAGGTGCCGTCGGTGTGGAAGCGCTCGTCCTCGGTCTCGTGCACGACGGCCTCGCGCTCGAGGTACTGGAGCACGAGGGGGACCTCGGTGTCGGTCAGCGGCGGCCGCTCGACGTCCGGGCCGCCGGCGTCGGCGTGCCGGAACACCACGCCCAGCGGCAGCTGCGCGCGCAGCCGCCACCAGTCCGGGATGTGCTCGTCGGCCCGGGGGAACGCGGCGAGCTCCTCCGGCCAGGCGGCCGGCTCGGGCGCGTCGGTCCACACCGGATCGTCGTCGAGCGCGAAGTCGAAGTCGAAGCTGCCGTCGGGGTTCAGGGCGAACCGCGCCTGCAGCCAGGTGCCGCGGCCGTCGGCGTACATCCCGGCGCGCAGCTCGGTGAAGATGCCGGTCAGTTCGTCTGGCACCGCCGTGTTGTGGCCCGCGGTCTCCGTGTGCGTCCCGACCTGCCGGAAGTCGGCGACGGCGGGCACCTCGGCGTTGACGCGGTGCTCGCGCACGAGCTTTCCCAGGCGCACCAGGAGAGTGCGCTGCTCGTCGGGCGAAAGTCGATGTTCCACGTGAATCATTGCGCCAACGTCGAGGTGTAGCCGAAGGTCGGCGGCTCGCCGGCGTCGAGCCGCGCGAACTCGTCCTCCCACATCCGGAAAGTGCGGCCGTACAGCGAAACCTTGAGCGCGGCCTCCTCCCGGCCGAGCGGTCGCCCCTCCTCCCGGGCCACCGAGTGCATGGCGCTGATCGTGTCGTAGAGGGCGAAGATCGGTCCCCCGCCGCGGAGGTACTCCCGCCGCAGGTCTTCGGTGCGGATGACGAACTGCTGCTCGCTCAGCGCCCCGATGTCCCCGGCCTGCGCGAAGAGGACGTCGTCGATCTTGTCGTTGTCCTCGACGAACCGCCCGGTCCGCAGGCTCAGGATGAAGCCGGCCAGCCCGCCGCCGGCCGTCTTGTCGAGCCGGTACGGGCTGTCGTGGTGCCGGAAGTACGCCGGCGTCTCGATCGTCATTGCTCGGGCCTCTTGTTCAGCGCTTCCCAGAACTTCTCCCGCTCCCGCTTCAGCAGGGCGTTGATCAGGGCCTGTTCTTCCGCGGTGTACGGCCGCGGCCGCTTCTTCCCGGTCTCGGGGTCGGGCCCGGGGCCTTCGTCGACGGCCCGGGCCTTGATGTCCCGGCGGACCTCGTAGAGCGCGTGGTCGTAGGCGGAGACGGCGTCGACCGCCTTGAGGTGCAACCGGAACTCGGCGACGTGCCCGTCGATCCGGACCTTCATCTGCAGGTCGCTGTACCCGGCGGGCTGCGGTTTCACGAACCGGTCCTCGAACTCGACGATCTCGATGTCGTCGCGCGCCCGGATCTTCTCCAGGGCGGCGTAGAGCATCTCGATCCGGTCGAAGCGGACGATGCCGCCGGCGATGTCGGTCAGCCGCGACGGGTCGCCGCCGTAGTTGGACTCGATCTTGTCCTCGGCGCGGCCCCGGCCCTTGAGCGTCTTGCGCAGGTCCGGCTCGCCTTCGGTCTCGGCCGCGATCTCCGGCACGACCTCGCGCAGCTTCGCCATCGCGACCTCCGCGCGTTCGTAGACACCGTCCAGGTACTTCTTGAACTCCGTCGCGTTGCCGAGGTGTTCCCGCGGGTAGGGCGGCTGACGGCGGTCGGCGTCCTCGTACCGGGCGTTGTCCGCGGTCGCCTCCCCGGACACCCGCCGCTCGGTCTCGCCCAGCTCGAGGTGCTGGGGTTCCGCCGGGATCTCCTCCGGCAGCGTGCCGTGCTCCCGCTGTTCGTGGACGTCCCGCAGGGAGTCCTCGAAGATCCGCACGGCCTCGTCGTGCGCGAGCAGGTTGCCCAGCGCGAGCGGGCGCTTGGCCAGCGAGTCGGCGACGTAGGCGTTGGCCTCGTCGCTCAGCAGCCGGACCAGCTCGGGCCGGTTCGGCAGCTGCGCTTCGAGGTAGTCCTTGAGCGGGCCGAGGTCGTGGGCGCGGCCGAGCTCGTCCTTGGCTTCGACGTGCGCGTTCGCCAGGTCCGGGTGCGCCAGCGCGGCCTGGAGGTCTTCGCGGCCGAGGAAGCGGTCCGCGCCCACCGGCTCGGCGGCCCCGTAGCCGCCGTGCGCCTCGTGCGGGCCGTGCTCGGTCTGGACGTGCTCGCTTCGGGCGGGCACCTCGTCCGGCGTGCCGATGTGCATCAGCTTGACGCTGGTCGCCGGCTGCGGCAGGTGCATCAGGTCGCCGGACTGCGGGTCGATGAACGCGACCCCTTCGCGGGTGTGCACGACCATCGCCACGTGCCCGTACTCGACGCCGTTCGGGCCCGGGTACTTCACCGCGACCACGGCGTGGTGGTCCAGCGGCTTCCCCCGCATCTCGCGGATGACGTCGTCGTAGCTGCCGCGCTCGGAGAAGGTCTCCCCGAACCGGCCCTCGAGGTGCTCGAGCGTGCCGCGGCTGCCCATCTCGTGCGGCAGGATCGGCTCGGCCGTCATGTCGCCGCCGCGCTGCCGGTCCATGTATGCCTCGGGACCGCGCGTGCAGTTCGTCAGGTAGCCGTTCTCGAAGGCACCCGGCTGGTGGAAGCCCGGGTTGACGTCGCGCAGGTGCGGGTGGCGGTCGTGGACGTAGGCCGCGCGCTCGGACGGCGTCGTCCCGCCGGCGTGGATGGCGGGTTCGGCGGGCGGGTTGGTGGCCCGGGCCAGCCGCGAGTAGTCGTGCACCGACACCGGGGGCGGCGGCGGTGCCGCGGAAGCGTCCTGGACGTCGTGGACCGACTGGTGCTCCGGCTGCGGCGTGACGTGCTCCGGCTCGCCGAGGCCGCCGAGCCGTTCCATGATCGCGGCCTGCTTGCGGCGCTCGAACTCGGCCGCGTTGTGGTCGTTCTCGGCGCGGCGCTCGGCCATCTTCTCGCGCGCGGCCTCGGGCTCGAGGTAGCGCGGGTGGCCGGGCCCGATCTCCTCGGCCACGATGACCCACTTGCGGCGGCCGTCCGGCCCGATCTCCAGCCGCTTCTCGTGCACCAGGAGCTGCGTCCCGGGCGGCGACAGCGATTCGCGCTCGCCCGGGTTCTCGGCGAGCTTCGAGATGTCGCGCAGGTTGTCCGACCGGACGTGCAGCTCGATGTCGTCGCCGAACTTCGACGTCGAGAACTCGCCGGTCTTGATCGAGGCGCTGGAGAACGCGGGCTCGACGATCACCGAGCCCGGCTCGTACGGCTTGGCGACCAGGTCGGCCAGGTGCGGGTCGCCACCGACGTCGTAGGCGCGGATGGTCTCGCCGGACTCGGGCGTGATCTGGTTGAGGCCGTCCACGATCGCGCGGGTGTTCTGCTGCGCGAGGTCGAAGCCGGGGTGGCCGGGCCCGCGGCGCAGGGCCTCGTTGACGTCGTAGGCGTACTCGCCGCGGGTGTAGCCGTGCAGCGCGACGGCGCCGTCGTCGGTGACCGGCAGCCCGGCGGCGTCCCGGCGGGCCAGCGCGCGGTCGTGGACCTGCTGGTAGATGTCCTCGTCGCCGACCGCCCGGCGGATGCTCTCGTGGTCGGCCGGGGTGCCGCGGTGCTCGCGGTCGAAGAGGTAGCCCTCGTCGTGCACGACGCGTTCGGACGGCGGGTTGAGCCGGTCGCTGATCGGCGCGCTTTCGACGACGTGGTGCGGCGGCGCGTCCCCGCCGCCGAGCGGCAAGGTGTGGATCCCGGTGGCGTCGTGCGGCAGTTCGGCGAGCCGCCCGGTGACGGGATCGGCGAAGAGCACCCCGTGTTCGGTGTGCACGCCGGCGATGAGCCGCGACTCCCCGTCCGGCAGCTCGAAGGCCACGGCGGTCCGTGCCCCGACGGGACGTTCGCCGAGGTCACGGGCGACGTCGTCGAAGCTCCCGCGGCTGTCCCACGGCCCGCCGAGCTGTTCGCCCACGCTCTGCTGCCGAGCCGGCCCGGCCACGACGTCCTCGCCGTTCATCCGCCGATCGAAGGCGGCCATCGATTCGGCGGCGTTGGTCCGGTAGCCGTTCTCGAGGCCGTCCGGGCTGTAGTGGTTGCGGGTGTTGACCGCACCGAGCTCGGGAACGGCGTCCCGCACGAGGCGAGCGTGCTGCTGCGGCGTCTCGACGGACCCGGCGTGCAGCACGGGCTGACCACCCGGAGTGAGCGGCTCGGCAAGCTGCGCCCACCCCCCGTCCGGCTCCCCGGTGGCCGGCGGCCGCCGTTCGGGCAGCGGTTCGGCACCCGGGGGATCGAAGGCGTTGAGCTTGCCGGCCAGATCACCGCTCGGTTTGTGTTCGGGGTGCTCGGCGTAGAACTGATCGAGCTCTGCGTCGGCTTCACGCTGCCGGCGCGCTTCGTCGGCGCGTTCCTCGGCCCGGCGCTGCTCGATCGCCTCGCGGGCATCGGCCTCACCGAGGTGCCCCGGCTCCCCGGGCGCGACCTCTTCGGCGTGCACGATGTAGTGCGGCTCGCCGGGCTGACGCGGGTTGGCGTTGGGGTGCCCGGGACCTTCTTCGATGCCGGTGATCTTGAACTGCGTCCCGGCCTTGAAGAGGACTTCGTGCTCGTCCTTGAGGCTGGCCAGGTCCTCGACGTCCCGCCCGGTCTTGGACTGGATCCGCATCTCGACTTCGCCGGGGAACTTGCTGCGCGGGTGCTGCGCGTCGACCTTCGAGGAACTGAGGAACGACGGTTCGGTGATGTGCGCACCGTCGTGGAACCGCGCGAGGAAGGCCTGCAGCCGCGAGAGATCACCCTTGAAGTCGACCCGCCGCGAAACGACCCCTTCGTGCGGCGGAAGCTCGTTCAGCCCGGAGACCAGCGCGGCGGCCTGAGGAGCGAGGTGCGGAAGCTCGGGCCCACCCATCCGGAGGGCGTGGTTGAGCGGGCCGACCATCTCGTACCGGGTGTAGGCGTGCACGGCAACGGCCCCGGCATCGGACATGCCGGGATGGGCGAGGTCCCGCTTGGCGAGCGCCTCCCGCCGGACCTGTTCGTGCCGCCACTCGCCATCGACCCGGCTGTGGTGCCCGGAGTCCATGAAGGTGTCCTCGATCCGCCTGACCCCGGCGGGATCGTCGGTGTGGAATCGAGGATCCGTGAGGTAGGGCTCGTCCAGGCGGGGCTGCCCGTAGTCGTGAGCTGTGGCCGCGTCCTGGCCGGTCCGGTCCTGGCCGGCGTGGTCCTGGGGAGGTTCGGTGGCTTGCTCGCCCGGCCGCTCGTGAGCTGCTGCGTCCTGTGGCTCGCCTGCGTGGTCCTGCCCGGGCGCGTGCGGTTCGTCGGTGGTCTGGTGTGGCGAGCGTTCGTGCCCGGTGGCAGTGTCGTTCGGCTGTTCCTGGGCGGTCGTGCCGTGCTCAGCCGGGCGTGCCGGAGCCGGCTGCTCGGCCGTGGGTGAGCTTCCGTCCGCGGGCCGTTCGCCTGCGGGCTGCTCGGCCGGGCGTTCGCGGGAAGGCTCGCGATCGGCCGTGGGCGAGCTTCCGTCCGCGGGCGTTCGCTGGTCGCCAGGCGTGCCTGGCTGCGTCTGCTCGGCGGGCGCAGGGGTGCGCGAATCCGGCCGTTCGGCACCGACCGGCCTCTCGCCCAACGGCGACTGTTCGCCCGTCGGCTGCGGCGTGTGCTCGGCCGGCCGCGGCTGCTCCCCCGTCCGTGGCGGTTCGAACGGCCCCCGCGGCGTCAGGTGCTCCGGCGGCGGCCCGAACCGAGGCGGCGGAACCTGAGGCGGCCCAGCAGGCCGAACCGGCCCCAGCCGAGGATCATGCGGCGGCCGTCCCGGCGGCGGCGGCATCGGCGGCCGCCCACCCGGGTGCGGTCCGGGCCCCTGCGGACCCCGAGGCTGATTCGGATACCCACCCGGCCGCTGCCCACCCTGAGGCGGCACCCTGCGCGGATCCCGGGGAGGCAACCCACCCTGCGGCCCCTGCCCACCCCCATGAGGCGGACGCCCCCCAGCAGGCAACGGAGGCGGCCCACCCGGAGAACCAGGCGAAACCGAATGCGGCGGCAAACCGCCCTGCCCCCCAAGCGGCGCCTGCCCCCCACGAAGCGGCGACCCACCGCCTTGAGTCCCCTGCCCACCGAGGGGCGGCTGTCCACCGGGCTGCGCCCCGTGCGGTGGCTGCCCACCAGGCTGACCCGCCTGCCCCCCAAGCGGCGGCTGCCCGCCAGGCCGCGCCCCATGAATTGGCTGCGCACCGGGCTGACCCGCCTGCCCCCCGAGCGGCGGCTGCCCGCCAGGCCGCGCCCCATGAATTGGCTGCGCACCGGGCTGACTCGCCGGCCCGCCGAGCGGCGATTGCCCGCCAGTCTGTGTCCCGTGCGGCTGCTGCCCACCAGGCTGTCCCCCGTGCGGTGGCTGTCCACCGGACTGGAGCGGCTGCCCACCGGGCTGAAGCGGCTGCCCACCGTGCAGCGGCTGCCCACCGGGCTGAAGCGGCTGCCCACCGTGCAGCGGCTGCCCACCGGGCTGAAGCGGCTGCCCACCGGGGTGAGCCGTCGGCGCGCCGTGCGGCTGGCCGCCAGGTCGAGGTGCCTGCCCGTTGAACGGCGGTTGCCCACCCCGCTGCGCACCGTGGAGCGGCTGACCGCCCGGCTGCGTGCCGTGTGGCGGTTGAGCGGCCTGCCCACCGTGCAGCGGTTGCGTGCCGTGTGGCGGTTGGGTCGGCTGCCCACCGTGCGGCGGCTGGCCACCGTGTTGCGGCCGTCCGCCCTGCGGGGGTTGGCCGCCTGGCCGATACCCACTCGGCGGCTGACCGCCCTGCAGCATCCGGCGGGGGTCCTGCGGCGGAACCCGTCGGGGCTGCTCGCCGGTCGGTGGCGCGGATGGTCGCGGACCAGGGGCGCCCGCTCCGCCGCCGTTCGGCAACCCACCCGGCGGTGGGGGCGTGAAACCGCCCGGTGGGGGCGCCTGCTGCGGTGACGGTCCGCTCTGGAACGGCCCCCCATCCGCCGCGGACGGCTGGCTCGGGCCGCCCGTGAAGCCGGCCGCTCCGACGTTTTCCTGGGGGCGTCCGCCGCTTTGGCGACCCGGCTCTGGAGCGAAGCCCGGCTGGGCCATTCCGTAGCCGCCCTGGGATGACGTGCCTGCCGGCGATGGGTGGCTCTGCGCCGGTGTCTCGCGGTGCTCCGGCTGCTGGTCCACGCTCGGCCGGGACACCTCCGGCGTGCGGTGCTCGGCGACCGGTTGCGACGCAGCCGGCTGACTCTCCGCACGCTGCTGCTCCCGGCGGACCTCCGGCTCGGCCGCGGTCCGCGACTCCGGCGGTGCCTCGCGCCGAGGTTCGTCGACGCGTGGTTCCGGGGCCGTCTCGTGGCGTGGCTGCTCGCGTTCCGCGGGGGATGCCGAGGAGGTTTCGTGGCGAGGTTCTTCGCCTCGCGACTCCGGCGCGGATGCCGCCTCCTGGCGTGGTTGCTCGCTGCGCGTTTCCGGCGCGGACGAAGCTTGATGAGGCTCTTCACCCCGCGACCCGGGCGCGGATGCCGGCTCCTCACCTCGCGACTCCGGCTCGGAGGCGCCCTCACGACGCGACTCAGGCTCCGAAGACGACTCGCGATGCGACTCAGGCTCCGACGAAGACTCGCCCCGAGCCTCAGACTCCGAGGCGGACCGAGACTCAGGCTCCGAACCCGATCGAGACTCGGATTCCGACCGAGACTCCGACCCACCGGACCCACCCGAGTCCCCATCCGCATCAGCCCGCGGAATGTTCGCCTCGTGAACCGAGTGCAGCTGCTCCTTCGCGCCCCCGACGGCACCCCCGACCGCCCCGCTCGAAGCGCCCATCAGCAGCTGCTCCGGCGTCAGCGACCCCAGATCCCCCGTCACCGCCGCCTGGCCGACGGTCTGCGCCACGCCCTCGACCGCGCCCCGCGCTCCGGCCCGCATCGCCGCGTCCGCGACCTGGCCGCCCGCGCTGTGCGAGAGCCCCTCCGTCGCTCCGCGGCCGATCGATCCCGACGCCGCCCCCACGACGCCGCCGACCGCTCCCGAGATCGCCGCGTCCGAGGTCTTCGACCAGTCCCAGTCCTTGCGGTCACCCTTCGCCATCTGGAGGCCCTGGATGCCCGCGTCCATGCCGAGGTTGATCGCCTCGTTCTTGAGGATCTCCATCCCGATCTTCTTGAGACCCTGCTTGAGCAGCTTCTCCAGCAGCTCCTTCGCGACCTGCTTGAACCCCTGCTGCGCCAGCTTCTCGAGCAGCTGCCGGAACAGCATCTGCACGGTCATCCGGGTCGCGATCTGGGCCGGCGCGATCCCCGCCGTCGAGCCGCCGAACGTCACCGCCGCCGCCGCGATCATCGCCGCGATCTGGGCCGCCAGGACGATCAGGGAAATGATGATCATGTACTTCGTGTATTCGACGTCCAGCGCCGTCTGGTCACACGAATCGCCCAGGGCCTTCGCCGCGTCCGCCAGCTGCTTGAAGTAGGCCTCGTCGCCCTCGACGAACTTCTTCCACTGCTCCGCGAACGCGTCGGCGCCGTCACCCGTCCAGTTGTCGCGGATGCCGGACGCCGCCTGGTTGCCCGTCTCGGACACCGGACCGATCGCCGACGACGCCGTGTGCCACGCGTCCCGCAGCGCGCGCAGCTTCGTCTCGTCGCCTTCGGGCCAGCTCTCCCCGACGACGATCGGCAGCAGCCACTTGACCGCGTCGGGCATCTCCATACCCACGCGTCATTGCCCCTTGCCGAGCTGGGACGTCACGTCTTCGTCCGCCCCCGAAAGGGCCTTCATCGACTTGGCGACGTTCTGCTGCATCCCCCGCAGCCCCGCGACGAGGTTGGTGAAGCCTTCGACGGCGCCCTGCGCGCCCGGCACGTAGTCCTTGGCGAACTCCTTGCCGGACTCGTCGCCACCCCAGCACTCACCCTGCGCGGCGAGCGCCGACGAAAGCGCCTTCGCCGCGTTGTCGAGCGCGTCGGCCGCCGTCACCAGGCCGTTCGACGCGCGGACGACCGCGTCCGGCTCCGCGGTGAACCCGGAACCCCCGTCCGGCATCAGTCGCCCCTCGTCATCCAGGACGACGGTGGCTCCTCGTCGTCGTCACGCGGAGGGCGGACGCGCTTCGGAGCGGGCTTCGGGGCCGGCATCGGCGGCGCCTGCTCGTTGCGCAGGATCGAGCCGCCTTCTTCGAACGACTCGGGCCGCGGGGCAGGCGGCGGTTCCTCGTTGAGGAACTCCGGGATCGGCGGCACCAGCCCGGCCAGCGAAGGCGCCCCCTCGACCAGGTCGGACAGGTCGGGCAGCCCCTCGGTGATCGGCGCCATCAGGTCCGCGATCTTCTGCTTGACCTGCAACGATCCCTGCCGCACCAGCGACTGGACGGTGTTCGCGAGCTGCGCGGGTGTCGTGCGCTCGAAGGTGGTCGGGGCGAATTCGAGTTTCGCGAGGCTGCCGCCGGCGTCGATGGTGGCGCGGACCAGCCCGTCGGGGGAACTGACCTGGGCGGTGGTTTCGGCGGCCGCGGCCTGGGCGTCACGCAGCTGCGCGGTCTGCCGCTCGAAGTTCTCCAGGAGGGTGTCCATCCGGTCCTTCATCGCGGCATTGCGTGCTTCGAGCTGCGCACGGTCGTCGCCCGCGGTGGTCACAGGTGCCCCCGGTGTCCCTCGAACCTACTAATGACTTGCCGTCACCCTAATGCCAATGGAGCAGTCCTCGTGACCGGTTCGGGTGTTTGCGTCAGCGAATCGCACGCCGCCGGGCGAGCGCGTACCCCGCTCCGCCGACGAGGTAGCAGACCGTCGCGGCGATCAGCAGGCCCGGCGAACGGCCGTCGTCCGGCACCACCAGCGCGCCCAGGGAAACCGCCGCGACCTGGGTGATGTTGAACAGCGTGTCGTACAGCGCGAACACCCGGCCGCGGGCTTCGTCCGCGACGTCGAGCTGGATCGACGAATCGACGCAGAGCTTGAGCACCTGCCCCGCCCCGGTGATCACGAACGACGCGACCAGCGCGAGCGGCAGCAGCATCGGCAGGCCCAGCGCGGACTGGGCGATCGCCGCCAACAGCAACGACCCGAGCACCGCGCGCAGCCGCCCGAACCGGCGGATGAGCCGCGCGGTCAGCAGCCCGGCCAGCAGCAACCCGGCTCCGGCGAGGACCGCCATCTGCCCGAGCCCGGGCAGGCCGGCGCGGAAGACGCCGTGGTCGGTGAAGTAGTTGCGCATCAGCAGCACGGTGACCAGCAGCGACACCCCGAACGACGCCCGGTGCGCGAACAGCGCGATGAAGCCGGCGGTGACACTGGGCGCGCGCCAGGCGTGCCGGGCACCGTCCGCCAGCCCGCGCGCGACGGCGAGCACCGGGTTCGTCGGCTCGTCCACCACCGTCGGGCCGAGCACGCCGCGGGCGAAGCCGCGCGCGATCAACGCCGAGACCAGCGTGCCGAGCACCGCGAACGCCGTGGTCTCCGCCGAGCCGACATCGTTGCTGCCGAACAGCGCGCGCAAGCCGATCGCGCAGCCGCCGCCGATGACCGCGACCACCGAGCCGAGCGTCGTGGCGAAGGCGTTCGCCGTCACGACGCTCTCTTCCTCCACCACATGCGGCAGGGACGCCGAAAGCCCCGAGCCGATGAAGCGGGAGATGCCTTCCGCGGCCAGGGCCAGCGAAAACAGGCCGAGCCCGCCGAAGCCGAACCCGACGGCGGCGGACGCGCAGACGATCGCCAGCCCGCGCAGGAGGTTCGCGAAGATCAGGACTTTCCGCCGGTCCCAGCGGTCCAGCAGCGCGCCGGCGAACGGCCCGACGACCGAGTACGGCAGCAGCAGCGCGGCGAACCCGCCCGCGATGGCCAGCGGATCGGCGGCACGCTCGGGATTGAACAGGACCGCGCCCGCGAGACCGGCGCGGAAGACGCCGTCGCCCCAGCTCGCGGCGAAGCGCGTGAAGAGCAGACGCCGGAAGTCCGGGTCCTTGAGCAGCTCCCGAGGGCCTCTTCGCGCGGTCGCCGTCCGGGCGCTGATCGTCACGAAGCCAGAGTAGAGGGTGGCCGGCGCACTGAGGTCGCCTCTCGGCGGCTATGCGCAGTGTGGCTCCAGCCGGACGGTATTCCACAAAGGCGGTTCTTCAGTGAGCCCGGGGGACACGGAGTGCGCCGGCCACATGTTTCAAACGGGGCTCGTGGGGCGATTGTTCCCGAGCCGAAGTAATTCGCCGGGCCAAGGGTGGGATCATGGGTCGCGTGCCAGCGGACGCCGAGGTTGAACCGGGAACGCTCCTGGTCGCCGCCCCCACGATGGTCGACCCCAACTTCCGCCGGACCGTGGTGTTCGTCATCGACCACCGCGAAGAGGGCACGCTCGGCGTGGTCTTGAACCGGCCGAGCGACGTCGCGGTGCACGACGTGCTGCCGAACTGGGGCGGGCACGTCGCCGAGCCGCAGGCCGTGTTCGTCGGCGGCCCGGTCGAGAAGAAAACGGCGTTGTGCCTGGCCGCGTTGCGCACCGGCGAGACGGCGGCGAGCGTGCCGGGCGTGATCGCGGTCCGCGGCCCGGTCGCGCTGGTCGACCTGGACACCGACCCTGAAGCGCTGGTGCCGAAGGTCCGCGGCGTGCGCGTCTTCGCCGGGTACGCGGGCTGGGACTCGGGGCAGCTGGCCGGCGAGATCGAGCGCGACGACTGGGTCATCGTGCCCGCGCTGCCGAGCGACATCCTGGCCTCGCCGGACGGCGACCTGTGGAGCCAGGTCCTGCGCCGGCAGGGCATCCCGCTCGCCCTGCTGGCCACCCACCCGGGCGACCTCCAGCGGAACTAGGCGTCGTCCTTCTTGAAGACGCCGCAGCCGCCGGCGCCGCACGCGCAGCCGCTGCAGCCGGCCGGTGCCGCCGGAGCCGGGGCGGGCACGGTCAGCGCGGCCCGGTTGCCGAGCACGCCACCGCCCATGACCAGCACGAGCATCGCGAGCACGCCCGCGAGCGCGGCGGAAACCAGGCCCCCGGTCGTCGGCATGGCCAGCCCGGCCAGCCCGGTGAGCACGGCGATCGCGCCCCCGGCCATGGTCGGCAGGCCCGCGACGCGGTTGGCCAGCTTGAACGCCTCTTCGCTGCGCAGCGCCGCTTCCGTGCGCACCCCGGTGCCGCCCTCGCGCGTCAAGCGCTCGCGGAACCCGAGGAACCCACCAAAACCGACGAGCAGACCCAGCACGACCGGAACCAGCGCGATAGCGAACACGGGGTCAAGGATAAGCGTGACGTCCCGGCAACCTGCCGGATACCCTGATCGACTGTGCTACAGGCCATGTCACCGCGTGTACTGTCCACCGTCCTGACCGCTGCCCTGATCGGGGGAATCCTCGCCGCGACCCCGGCGGTTACGCGCTGATCTGCGACGACCGGTCGGCGATCAACCCCGCCCGCTTCTACACGGCGACGTTCCCGGTCACCGCCCACGGCGTCGGCGACGTCACCCTGACCGGCACGAAGCCGCTCCTGCGCCCGGACGGCGACGACGCTGATCGACCCGTCGATCCGCGAGGCACGAAGGGCGCCACGAATGTCCTGAACGTGCCGTCGCTGGCCGGCGCCAAGCACGTCAAACCGGTCAAGAAGCGGTTCCTCTTCGACGCCGCCGACCTCCGCCTGTCCACTGTGGACAACCTGGAGGGCATGACCTGGGGCCCGAAGCTGCCGGACGGCGAGCGCAGCTTGATCTTGGTCAGCGACAACAACTTCTCCGCGACCCAGGTCACCCAGTTCGTCGCACTGGCGGTCCCCTCCGAACGGCTTTGACCAGCAAGTTACGATGAAGGTATGAACACGGCTCGGCTGCTCCTTAGCCTGCCGCGCTGACCGGGCCCGGCCCGGCCGGCGCGGCGACCCCTCATGCCCTGGTGGCTGAGGGGTCGAGTTGTTTCTGGAGTAGCTCGATACGCGAAGGAAGACGGCGATGACCGAGACAACAGGGACCGACGTCCCGGCGCACCGGTATACGGCCGCGCTGGCGGGTCAGATCGAGCAGCGGTGGCAGGACCACTGGGCCGACCAGGGCACCTTCCACGCGCCCAACCCCGTCGGGCCGCTCGCCGTCGAGGGGCAGCCGGTGCCCAGCGACAAGCTGTTCGTCCAGGACATGTTCCCGTACCCGTCGGGCTCCGGCCTGCACGTCGGGCACCCGCTGGGCTTCATCAGCACCGACGTCTTCGCCCGGTACCACCGGATGATCGGGCGCAACGTGCTGCACACGATGGGCTTCGACGCGTTCGGCCTGCCGGCCGAGCAGTACGCGGTCCAGACCGGGCAGCACCCGCGCAAGACGACCGAGGAGAACATCCGGACCTACCTGCGCCAGATCCGGCGCCTGGGCCTGGGCCACGACGAACGCCGTCGCATCTCCACGATCGACCCCGAGTACTACCGCTGGACGCAGTGGATCTTCCTGCAGATCTTCAACTCCTGGTACGACACGGAGGCGGGCAAGGCGCGCCCGATCGCCGAGCTGGAGGCCGCCTTCGCCGACGGCTCCCGGCCGACGCCGGACGGCCGTGACTGGGCGGCGCTGAGCGCGTCCGAGCGGAAGAAGGTGATCGACGACCACCGGCTGGTGTACATCTCCGAAGCGCCGGTCAACTGGTGCCCGGGCCTGGGCACGGTCCTGTCGAACGAAGAGGTCACCGCCGACGGCCGCAGCGAGCGCGGCAACTTCCCGGTCTTCCGCCGCAACCTGCGGCAGTGGATGATGCGGATCACCGCGTACGCCGACCGCCTGGTCGACGACCTGGACCTGCTGGACTGGCCGGAGAAGGTCAAGTCCATGCAGCGGAACTGGATCGGCCGCTCGCACGGCGCCCGCGTCACGTTCAAGACCGGCGAAGACGCGATCGAGGTCTTCACGACCCGGCCGGACACCCTGTTCGGCGCCACCTACATGGTGCTGGCGCCGGAGCACCCGCTGGTCGACAAGCTGACAGCCGCCGCGTGGCCCGAGGGCGTCGACTCGCGCTGGACCGGCGGCGCCGCGACGCCCGCCGAGGCCATCAAGGAGTACCGCGTCGCCGCGTCGCGGAAGTCCGAGCTGGACCGGCAGGAGAACAAGGAGAAGACCGGCGTCTTCACCGGGGCGTACGCGACGAACCCGGTCAACGACAAGCAGATCCCGATCTTCGTCGCCGACTACGTACTGATGGGCTACGGCACCGGCGCGATCATGGCCGTCCCCGGCCAGGACGTCCGCGACTGGGAGTTCGCCGAGAAGTTCGGGCTGGACATCATCCGGACCGTGCAGCCCTCGGAAGGCTTCGACGGCAAGGCGTTCACCGGCGACGGCCCGGCGATCAACTCGGGCTTCCTGGACGGCATGGACGTCGCCGAAGCCAAGAAGACGATCATCGACTGGCTGTCGGAGAAGGGCGCCGGCACCGGGACCGTGCAGTACAAGCTGCGCGACTGGCTGTTCTCGCGCCAGCGCTACTGGGGCGAGCCGTTCCCGGTGGTCTACGACTCCGACGGGGAAGTGCACGCCGTTCCCGAGTCGATGCTGCCGATCGAGCTGCCCGAGGTCGCCGACTACTCGCCGGTGACGTTCGACCCCGAGGACCGCGACTCGATGCCGTCGTCGCCGCTGGCGCGCGCGACGGACTGGGTCGAGGTCGAGCTGGACCTGGGCGACGGCGTCAAGAAGTACCGCCGCGACATCAACACGATGCCGAACTGGGCGGGTTCCTGCTGGTACCAGCTGCGCTACCTGGACCCGACGAACACCGAGACGTTCTGCGCGCCGGAAAACGAGCAGTACTGGATGGGCCCGCGGCCCGGCGAGTACGGCGCGGACGACACCGGCGGCGTCGACCTGTACGTCGGCGGCGTCGAGCACGCGGTGCTGCACCTGCTGTACTCGCGGTTCTGGCACAAGGTGCTGTTCGACCTGGGGCACGTGACGTCCAAGGAGCCGTACCGGAAGCTGTTCAACCAGGGCTACATCGAGGCGTACGCGTACACGGACGCGCGCGGTGTCTACGTCCCGGCCGAGCAGGTCGAGGAGCGCGACGGGAAGTACTTCTTCGAGGGCGAAGAGGTCACCCAGGAGTACGGCAAGATGGGCAAGAGCCTGAAGAACGTCGTCACGCCGGACGAGATGGCCGAGAACTACGGCGCCGACACGTTCCGGTTCTACGAGATGGCGATGGGCCCGCTGGCCATGTCCCGCCCGTGGGCGACGAAGGACGTCGTCGGTGCGCACCGGTTCCTGCAGCGGCTGTGGCGCCTGGTCGTCGACGAGGCGACCGGCGAGCTGCGAGTGTCCACTGAGGACGCTTCGGAAGCGGACCGCAAGGTGCTGCACAAGACCATCGCCGGCGTCCGCGAGGACTACGCGGAGATGCGGTTCAACACGGCCGGCGCGAAGCTGATCGAGCTGAACAACCACGTCACGAAGGTGTACGGCGCGGCCGCGTCGACGCCGCGCGAGCTGGCCGAGCCGCTGGTGCTGATGCTGGCGCCGCTGGCCCCGCACCTGGCCGAGGAGCTGTGGCACCGGCTGGGCCACGCGGATTCGCTGGTGCAGGGCCCGTTCCCGGTGGTGGACGAGAAGTACCTGGTCGAGGACTCGGTCGAGTACCCGATCCAGGTCAACGGCAAGGTCCGGTCCCGGGTCACGGTCCCGGCGTCGGCGTCGCAGGACGAGGTCCAGGCGGCGGCGCTGGCGGACGAGAAGGTCGCGGCGATGGTCGGCGGCGGCTCGCCGCGCAAGGTCATCGTGGTGCCGGGCCGGCTGGTCAACATCGTCCTGTAACGCGCTGTCCGAAAGCTGCCGGTGATCGTCTCCGGTTCTCGATTTGATTGAGCTGTCAACGAAAACGGCTCGAGCAAAGGAGAACCGGGGATGACCCTCGACGGCAAGGTGGCGCTGGTGACGGGCGGCAGCCGCGGCATCGGAGCGGCCACGGCACTGCGGCTCGCCGAGGACGGCGCGGACGTCGCGCTGACGTACCAGCACAACGGCGCGCGGGCGGCCGAGGTGGTCGAGCAGATCAAGCACCTCGGGCGCCGCGCGCTGGCGATCCAGGCGGATTCGGCGGACGCGGCCGCGGTTTCGGCCGCCGTTTCCGCTGCGGTGGCCGAGTTCGGCCGGCTCGACGTCCTAGTGAACAACGCAGGCGTCGGCTTCGTCGGCGCCTTCACGGAAACCGCGCTCGAAGACGTCGACCGGGTGCTGGCGGTGAACGTCCGTGGCGTGTTCGCGGCCACCCAGGCCGCGGCCGGCGTCCTGGCCGACGGCGGCCGCGTGATCACGATCGGCAGCTGCGTCACGGACCGCGTACCGGGCCCGGGCATGGCGCTGTACGCGACGAGCAAGGCGGCGATGGTCGGCCTGACCAAGGCGCTGGCCCGCGAGCTGGGCCCGCGCGGCATCACGGTCAACCTGGTCCACCCGGGCCCGACGGACACGGACATGAACCCGGCCGACGGCCCGTACGCGGCGGACCAGCGCGCGCTGACGGCGTTCGATCGCTACGGGAAGCCGTCGGAGGTGGCTTCGGCGGTGTCCTACCTGGCTTCACCCGGCGCCGAATACGTGACGGCGGCGGTGCTTTCGGTGGACGGCGGCCACGCGGCCTAACCGGAGTAGAGCCCGATCTCCCGCGCCAGGTCGGCGAGCATCGATTCGAACAGGACGTCCGGTTTGGACATCGGGATCGGGTAGTTGCCGAAGACCTCGAGCGTGACGTGCCCGTAGAGCCGGGCCCAGAACTGGATCATCAGGTACGTCACGCCGAGGTCGATCTTTTCGACGGGCACCCCCTGATCGGACTCGACGAGCACGGTGACCAGCGACTCCTGGAAGGTCTTCAGGTCGTCCCGCAGCTCATCGGGCACCCCGCTGGCCGACGGCAGCACGATGTCGTGCCGCGCCAGCACCCGCCCGGCGGCGGCCAGGAAGATCCGCCCGAACGGCTCGTCGACCCGGCTCAGCGCACTCCCCGACGTCGACCCGATCCCCCCGGTCGGCGACGCGAAGACGAGCGTGAATTCCTTCGTGTGGGTGAGCGCCCACCGCCGGAAGCCCTTGCAGATGGCGAACAGCTGCAGCACCCCGTCGTCCGGCAGCTCGGCGATCTCCTCGGCGAGATCGTCGGCCAGGTCGGCGCAGACGTCCAGCCGCAGGTTCTCGACCAGATCGTCCCGCGACTCGTAGTACCGGTAGAGCGCGGGCGCGGTGATCCCCAGCTCCCGCGCGATGGCGCGCAGCGTGACCGCCTCCGGCCCCTGCTCGACGAGCAGTTTCCGGGCGGTCCGCCGGATGTCCTGTTCGGTAGCCGCACGCGCGCGACCCCTCCGAGTGGGGTGGCTCATCCGAACAGTCTAGGTGCTTAGTACGACAGATTTTGCATTAACGCGATCTCCGACGTAACGAAAAGGTGCAGCTCAGGCGCGCGCCTTGAGGTTGGTCAGCACGGTGTCGGCCACGCCCCGCCCGAGCTGGCAGGCGTCTTTTCCGGCCTGGACCGCCGAGTCGCCGATGCTCAGCGAGACCGAGTAGGTGAGGTCGTCCGCGACACCGACGACGATCACACAGGCCCGGTTGTCGGTCGTTCCGGCGTCCACGTAACCGATCGCCGGATGCCCCTGGATCGGCTCCAGGTCGTCCACCCAGCGTTCGGCCTTCGGCTTCACGTTCTTGTAGGGAAGGCTGAGTCCTTGCCCGGACTTGGTGTCGTAGCCGACCAGGATCCCGGCGGACGAACCCGAGGCGCTGGACCAGTCGCAGGTGGGGCCCAGTTCGGTGTCGCTCGCTTTCGGGGCTTTCGGTTGCCCGAGGTAGCCCTTGAGTTGTTCGGCCGTCAGCGCCGAGTCGCAGGGGTTGCCGTCCAGCACGGCCGCCGGGAGCGGGTTGTCGACCTTCGGTGCCCCGCTGTTCGGCAGCTCCGCGCTGCCGGTGGAGCCGTTGCTGGTCGGTGCGGGGCTCGCCGTGCCGTTCGTCGGGCTCTTTCCCGTGCACGACGTCAGCAAAGCCGCACCCACGACGACGGCGGTGGCGGTCAGGAGAACGTGACGGCTCATTCGAGCGACCCCTTGATCGTCTTGGTCGAGTCTGCTGCTTGCTGATCCGCGGCTTCGGTGATGCCGAGGGCTTGCTGCAACCTCCGGATCAGCTCCGTGAGGTAGTTGAACTGGTAGTGCAAGTGGCCCTCGTAGTAGGCGCCCGCTTCGTTGATCCCGTTGGGCCCGTTCACCGCCGCTTGGCTGACCGGTTCTTCCGCCGGTGGTGTCGCCATCATCAAATAGCGCGCCGATCGCAACTGTTCGGAGAGCGCGTCACGTTGAGTCTTGGCCTTTTCGAGCATCGCGCGCATCTCGGCCGAGCTCATCGCGAACCCCTGCCCCCCGGCCGGCCCGGCACTCGGCAGATCCGTCGCCCAGAAACCGATCCCGCTGAAGATCGAGCCCGTCATCGTCCTCCCCCCAACCCGTTCAGGGTCGCGCACAGCACCTCGGCCAGCGCATCCCGGGTGCCCGGCTGAAAACTGACCATCCGCTCGCGCCCCGGGTACACGTACGTCAGCACCCGGCCCGTGCCGGCCACGTCCACCGCGGTGATCGGTGCGCTGCGAGCGCCGCGGTTCACGGCGTAGCACTGGTGCACCCCCGTGCGCCGTGCCGCCATCAGCCGGCGTGCCCACGGCAACGGGTCGTGCCCGCGGTCGGCGGTCGGGTCGTCGAGGTCGTACGACTCCTCGACCGCGCGGCCCGAGAACCGCGCCTCCGGGATCGACACCGCCGAAATCCGCGCCGGCGGCACCGGGGGCAGCACGTCCACCAGCGCCTCCGCGAGCCGCGACGGCTCGACGACGTCGATCCGGACCGTCTCGTCCTTCCGGATCAGCCGCAGCGCGTCCGGCCCCGATGCAGACACGAGCACCGTGCCCGATTCGTCCGCTTCGACGTCGCCCAGCCACGCCGTGAACTGGTGGACGCCCTTCGCCAGGACGCGCAGGACGTCCCGGAACTCCCGCGTCAGCGTGCCGCCGGCCGCGAGCCGGAGCGAGGTCAGGACGTCGAGGACCTGCTCGTCGAGCCGCTTGCGGGTCTCGTCGCCGAGCCAGAGGTTGTCGGCGCCGAGGACCGCCGGCGGCCGGCCGTGCCGTTCCCACTCCCACGCCGTCAGCAGAGCCCTCTCGGGCAGGAAGATCACAGCCCGATCACCGGGGGCACCGTCCGCTCGTCGGAGCCGCCGAAGATGCTCTCCGGATCCGCCTCCACCAGGTACGACGCGCGCTGGTGCTCCGCGTCCTCCTCACCTTTGCCACCCTTGGCGCCGGGGCCCATGCCGCCCATCCCCGGCGCACCCGGCTTGCCCGCCGCGCCGCCGCGGACGCCGCCCGCCGCGCCGGGACGTCCTTCACCCGGGACGCCGGATCCGGTCGAAGCGCCAGGACCACGGACACCCGCGCCGGTGCCGCCGCTCGCGCCCGACGACGAGCCCGGCCCGAAACCGCCAGGGCCGAAACCGGGACCGAACCCACCACCGGGACCGGACCCTGGGCCGAATCCCGGCGTCGGTGGCTGGTAACCCGGCGGGTACTGCGTCGCCAACGGCGGCACGTAACCCTGCGCGCGAACACTGTCGTCCACGCCGGGCGTGTGCGACCCCGGCGGCAGGACCTGGCTCGGTGGAACGACCTGCCCCGGCGGCGGTGGCGCGACCGGCGGGTGGACCGCGGGCGGCGGCTGAACCTGCCGGCCGATCGACCGGTCGTCGTCGCCACCACCGGTCCGCGTCCGCTTGCGAGGCGGTGGCTCGACCGGGTCCTGCACCGTGAAGTCGCCGCCGGTGTACTCGCGGAGCTGGCCGTAGTCGATCGTCCGGGCCGCGGTGTTCGAGCTGGACTGCTGCGAATACGCGGTGTACCGCTCGACGTTCTCCTGCGCCTTCCGGTTGTACTGGTTGATCTTGTCTTCGGTGTCGGTGTCCCACGGCGTCGCGACGTCCCAGGCGCTGCGCGTCGGCGGCTGGTCGGTGACGTCCGGGTGCAGCGAGTTCTTCATCCGGTGGAACTGGTCGATCTGCGCCTGGGCCAGCGTCGAGTTGCGGTCCAGCGTCGTGGACGCCGAGGTCGCCGACGCCGTCAACGGCCGGAGCCGCTCCCGGGCCGCGTCCGACGCCCCGCCCGTCCACGCGGATTCGAGATCGGAAGTCAGCTCGCGCGTGCCCTGCTCCAGCCGGCGCTGGTAAGCCGACTGGTCGACGCCCGCCTGGTGCACCTTCTGCAGCGACTCGGTGCCGGGACCGTTCATCACCGCCTGGACCAGCTGAGCGGGCGAGAGCCCGGAGGCCTGCGGGTTCGCCGCCCCGGTGCCGGTCTGCGAGCCGACGTAGGCGCCCGCGACCGCGCCGGGCAGCCCACCCGCCAGCAGGCCGACACCCGCACCCGTCAAGACGTTGCCGAGCCGCTCACCGCCCGACTGGACGGCGTGCGCGATCTCCGACCCGACGTGCTTGGCAGCGTCGAGCATGTCGCCGAACAACCCCACCGAACCGCGCTCCCCTCGCGTTCGATCTCCCCTCTTGCGTCACGCACGATACCCCAGCGGTTACCGACGGTGTGGAGAATCGACCAGGTCAGGTGCTCGCACCTGCCGCCGCGCGCAAAGACGGGTGGGGAAAACCGGAACCCTCCGAAACTGTCGGACCGGTGTGCCACACTCGGTGCTCGTACGGCTACTGACGTGAACAGGGGAGGTTCGCGTGTCGAATCCTGAGCAGCTGCTGGCGAGCTTCGACGCCAAGATCGCCGAGGCCAAGCAGCGGGGCGACCGCATGCAGGCCGAAATGGCGGCCGTCTCGGTGTCCGAGCGCAGCCAGGACGGCCAGATCGCGGTCGAGGTCAACCACCTCGGCAACCTGGTCGGCCTGGAGATCGGGCACGCGGTGCGGGAGAAGGCGAGCCTCGCCGACGAAATCCTGCGCACCGTCCGGCGCGCGCAGAGCAAGCTGGCGGGTGCCGTGCAGGCCGGGATGCCGTCGATCGCGGGCACCGAGACCATGGACGAGCTGGTCCGGCAGCTCCACCACGAATTCCCGGAGCCGGAGCCGCAGGGCTTCGTGGACGGTGGCTACGCGGCGCCCGCGAACGAAGGGGCGCGCTTCATCGCCGAGGAACCGCCGGCGCCGAAGCCGAAACCGGCGCCGCCGCGTCCCGCGCCCGAGGCCGGCGCCGACGACGACTACTTCAGCGACGGCGACTACCTGCGCTGACCAGGACGACGAGGGAGGGAAGACCGTGACCGACATCCGGATCAAGCCGGAGCAGCTGCTGTCCCACGCCAAGAAACTCGAACCGTTCGTCGACCGGTTCGCGAAGACGCTGGACGCGGCGGCCCAGGTCGTCGACCCGATGGCGTTCGGCCTCATCGGCCAGGCCTGCGGCCTCGGCGCGCTGTGCGGCGTCGCCCAGACCCTGGGGAGCGACTCCATCGGCCACGCGAAGAACGTGGCCCAGGAGCAGATCGATCGCGTGCGCACCTGGTCTCAGCACGTCGACTGGCGCGAGCAGGACGTCAAGGCGAGTTTGGAAGGCATCCACCTTGACTGAGAACGCGTTGGTGACCGAAGCCGAGAAGAAGGTCGAAGAAGGGTCGTCGGCGCTCGAAGGCGCCGGGATGGCGCAGGACTTCTGGGACGCGGCGACGAAGGCGGCCGACGACGACTGGACCGAAGGCCTGCTCAACCTCGGCTTCGGTGCCATGGGGGTGATGGATTTCCTCCGTGACCCGATCGCCGGCCTGGCGAGCATGGGGCTCGGCTGGCTGATCGAGCACGTCGAATTCCTGCGCGCCCCACTCGACTGGGTCACCGGGAACCAGGAACAGCTCGACGTCATGCAGGAGACGTGGAGCGGCATCAGCGACGAGATCGACGCCATCGCCAAAGACCTCCTGGAGACCGTGAAGGCGGACAGCGCGGAGTGGCAAGGGCAAGGCGCAGACGCGTACCGCGCGTTCGTCGCCGACCTCGGCGACATGTACTCCGGGGTGGCGGGCGGCGCGAAGGCCGTCTCCGTCCTGATCGACGTCTGCAAGAGCATCCTCAACGTCGTGCGCAGCGTGCTCCGCGACTTGCTCACCGAGTGCATCGGCAAGCTGATCAGCATCCTCATGCGGTACCCGGGCCCCGCGGCGCCGGCGGGCCTGGCCGGCGAAGGCACGGCCGAAATCGCCCAATGCGGCTCGCGGATGTCGGAGTGGCTGAAGAAGCTCATGCGGGCCTTCCAGAAGGGCATCAGCCAGTTCAACCACCTCAGCGGGTTGTTCCGGACGGTCGGCCGGAAGCTGCTCGCCGCACTGCAGGACGCGGCCCGCGCGGCGCCGGGCGTCTTCAAGGACGGGCTCGAGGAACTGCCCAAGGCGCTCGGCGAAGAAGCCGGGAAGGAAGCGGGCAAGAAGACCGCGGGCGCCTACGACGAAGCCGACAAGGAGTACCGCGAGAACCACTACAACGAAAAGAAACCCGAACCGGTCTTCCGGCAGCAGGGTGGCCAGCGGATCTCCGGGTCGATCTAGCGCCGTGGTCTCGACGACTCCCGGCGAGCCGGAGACGGCCGCGGTTCAGGTCCGGTTGCCGATCCACAACACGCCGTCCGAACTGAGGGCGGCTGTCGGGTGCATGGCGTTCTTCGGCGTCGTGCTCGCTGCCGCGGCCGGAGCCCTGGCCTGGGTGCGGAGCGGAGATCCGGTCATGCACCTGGTCTCGCCCGTGCTCGGTGCGCTGGCGTTGCTGTGCTTCTGCGCCAGGCCGATCCTGCGGCGGTACCTCCGTCGCCACGGTGCATTGGTGACGGCGCGGGTCGAATTCGGCCCGGACGGCTTCCGGCAGCCGCTCGAAGACAAGACGACGCTGGTCCTCCCCTGGGACGACGTCCGCCGCTTCGACTTCCGCGGCGGGCAGCCCGGCGGCCGGGTCGCGCTCGCTGTTTCGCTGGTGGACGAAGAGGCGATCAAGAACCTGAACCCCGACTGCCGCCACAAGTCCGAAGACGGCTTCATCCTGTCCTCGGCGATGGCCCCGGAGGAGGCCGAAAAGGCCTCGGCGGCGATCGAGCGGTACCGCCCCGGCCTCGTCCGGTGGACGTCCAAGAACGTCCGGCGCGGCGGCTTCGGCGTGCCGAACCCGGTGAAGCTGCTGGTCAGGCGGTGGAGCGCGGACCAAGTGCGGACGCTCGTCCGCGCCGAGCAGGCTTCCGGCGGCCGGTTGCTCGTCCTGTGGGTAGCTTGGCTGGCCGTCATCGCCGACTTCGTGGCGCCGGCCTTCTTCGACATCCCGCCCGGCATCCCGCTGCCGGTCGCCGTGGCGATCTGGGTGCTGCTCTACCTGACGCGCTACCGGGGTCAACCCGGCGAATTCGTCCTGGCCGCCGACGCGATCACCTGGCAGCCCGAGGAAGGCGAACCGATCAGGGTGCGACGCGCCGAACTCGCCCGGTTGATCGCGGAGCCCTCGGCGAAGAGGGCCACGCGCCACTACGTCTCGGTGCACGCGATCCTCCGTCGCGGCGAGGAGCGGCAGCTGGCAGCGAAAGTTTCCCCGGGCGCGGCCAAGAGCGTCATCGCGAAAGGGGGCGGGGCGCCGCCGACGCCGATCACTCGGGGGGCTACGTGATCGGCGCCGGCGACCTGATGCCCTGTCCGGCTCGCGCCGGCTGGAGCACCGTCATCACGTCTCGCGTGATGACGCACCTGGAGAGCGGGACCGGTCCGCCAAGTGACGTCCGGGGGACGAGCATCCCCCGATTAGGTGACGGGCATCCGCTGCTCGCATGATTGTCGCACTCAACGCCGGATAAGTTACAAAAACCTTCACTTTCCCCTGGTACACCCTTCCCGACCTGGTCGGACGGCTTTCGTGGGACAGTGCGGTATGAACTCCGACGTACTCGTTGTGGGATCCGCCAACGCCGACCTCGTCGTCGCCGTGGATCGGCGGCCGGCGGGTGGCGAGACCGTGCTGGGCGGGGACACCGTCCTGTCCCCGGGTGGCAAGGGGGCCAACACGGCGGTCGCGGCGGGCCGGCTCGGCGCGGACGTCGCCCTGCTCGGCGCCGTCGGCGACGATCCCTACGGCCGGCTGCTGCTCGATTCGCTCCGCGCCGCCGGCGTCGACACCGGTCTCGTGCGCACCAGCGAGCGGCCGACCGGCATCGCCTACATCACCGTCACCCCGGACGGCGAAAACGCGATCCTGGTGTCCCCCGGCGCCAACTCCAGCCTGGAGCCCGCCGACGTCGACGCCGTCTTCGACGGGGTCGAAGTCATGGTCGCGTCGCTGGAGGTGCCGCTCCCGACCGTCGAGCACGCCGTCGCGCGGGCTGCCGAACGCGGCGTGCGGGTGCTGCTGAACCTGTCACCGGCGGCGAAGCTTTCTCCGGAGACGCTGGCCAAGCTCGACGTCCTGCTGGTCAACGAGCACGAGGCCGCGTGGCTCACCGGGCCCGGCGCGGACTTCCGGCAGCTGCTCGACCTCGGCCCGCGGGCGGCCGTCGTCACGCTGGGCGCGGCCGGCGCCGTGGTCGTCGAAGCCGGTTCGGTGAGCCAGGTCGAGTCGCCGAAGGTCGAAGCCGTGGACACCACCGGCGCCGGGGACGCCTTCGCGGGGGCGCTCGCCGCGTCGCTCGCCGATGGCGCCGACCTGGTCTCGGCGGCGAAGCGTGCGGTCCGCGTCGCGGCGTTCAGCGTGACGCGGCCCGGGGCTCAGCCGTCCTACCCGACCGCCGCCGACCTGGGGGAATGATCACCCGGAGGCCCGGGTTGCACGTCACATGGGCGACTCGTTCGGCTCGGCCTGGTGGCGCGGCTACGCGGCTCAGCTGCGGGCGATCGCGGACGCACGCCGTCCCGACCGGCTCGCGATCATGCCGCTCGACGAAACCCTCAAGGCGCTCGGCAAGCAGACCGAACTCGACGAAGGCGTCTACGACGTGCCGCTGGAGGGCGTCGTCGGCACGGTCGCCCGCGCCGGGGACTTCGACCGCGAGTTCCGGCCGCGCAACCGCGCGCTGCGCGACCGCTGGGAACACCTGACACGGACGTCGGCGGACCTCCCGCCGGTGCGGCTCGTGCGGCTCTCCGACATGTTCTTCGTCGAGGACGGGCACCACCGCGTCGGCATCGCCCGCGCCCGCGGCGCCCGGACCATCCGCGCGCGGGTCCGCTGGATCAGCACGGTCGCCTGCGCGTTGCGCTGCCTGACGCTCGCCGACCTGCCGTCGAAGACCGCCGAGCGGATGTTCCTCGAGCGCGTCCCGCTGCCCGACGACGTCCGGCTCGGACTGTGGCTCGACGACCCGGCCGACTGGTTCCGGCTCGCCGACTCGGCCGAGGCCTGGGGTTTCCGTCGTATGCTGGCCGGACGGCCCGTCCGCAGCCGCGGCGAATTGGCCGACTCCTGGTGGCACGAGGAGGTCCGGCCGGTGCTCGAGCAGGTACGGCAGCGGGGTTTGTGCCCGCCACCACGAGATATCCAGGCTTACCTGAGCTATGGTCTAGACCATGCCTGAAGTTGCCGCCGCCGTGCCCGAGCCTGCTGCCGCCTCCGCGGGACCCCTGTCCGGGGTCGCCGTCAGCCCTGGCCGCGCCAGCGGTCCCGTCGTCCGGGTCGCGGAGCCGCTCGGCGAGCCCGCCGCCACCCCCGCCCCGGCCGATCCGGCCGCCGAGGCCGCCCGGATCGCCCCCGCGGCCGCGACCGTCGCCGGCCGGCTGGAGAAGCAGGCCGAGACCGCCACGGGCGAGGCGGCGACGATCCTCATCACCACTGCGGCGATGGCGGCCGACCCGGCGCTGGCGGCCCAGGCCGAAACGCTGGTCAAGACGCAGGGACTGCCCGCCGCACGCGCCGTCTACCAGGCCGCCGAAGGCTTCGCCGAAGCGCTGGCCGCGGCCGGCGGGTACATGGCCGAGCGCGTTCGCGACGTCCGCGATGTCCGGGACAGGCTGATCGCCGAGCTGCTCGGCATCGCCCCGCCCGGGGTGCCCAAGCTGGCGTCGCCGAGCGTGCTGGTCGCCCGCGACCTGGCCCCGGCCGACACCGCCGGCCTCGACCCGGCGAAGGTGCTCGCCCTGGTCACCGAAGAAGGTGGCCCCACCAGCCACACCGCGATCCTGGCGCGGGCGCTCGGCATCCCGGCCGTCGTGGCGGTGCGCGGGCTGCTGGCCCTGGACGCGCAAGCGCTTGCGGTCGACGGCGACACGGGCACGGTCGAGGTCGCCGACCCGTCGGCCCCGGTCGTCACGGCCACGGTGGCCCAGCTCGCCGAGTGGAACGGCACGGGAGCGACGGCCGACGGCCACCGCGTGAAGGTCTACGGCAACGTCGGCTCCCCGGCCGACGCCCACGCCGCGGCGGACGCGGGCGCCGAAGGGGTGGGCCTGTTCCGCACCGAGTTCTGCTACCTGGACGCGGCGGACGAGCCATCGGTGGCCGACCAGCGCGCGGCGTACACGGCGGTGCTGTCGCCGTTCCGCGGCAAGCCGGTGATCGTGCGGACCCTGGACGCGGGCGCCGACAAGCCCCTGGCGTTCCTGTCCCCGGAGGCCGAGCCGAACCCGGCGCTGGGCGTGCGGGGCTTGCGCGTGGCGTTCGACCGCCCGGAGGTGCTGGACCGCCAGCTCGAAGCGATCGCCGGCGCGGCGGAGGACTCGGGCGCCGAGGTGTCGGTGATGGCTCCGATGGTGGCCACGGTCGAGGAAGCGGCCTGGTTCGCGGAGCGCGTACGCGCAGCAGGCATCGCCCGCGCGGGCGTGATGATCGAGATCCCGGCCGCGGCGCTGAGCGCCCGCGAAATCCTCGAAGCGGTGGACTTCGTCTCGGTGGGAACGAACGACCTGGCCCAGTACACGTTCGCGGCGGACCGCCAGCTGGGCGCGGTGGCCAAGCTGAACGACCCGTGGCAGCCGGGGCTGTTGCGCCTCCTGAAGCTGATCGGCGACGCGGCAAAGCAGACAGGAAAACCGGCCGGCGTCTGCGGCGAAGCGGCGGCCGACCCGAGGCTCGCCCTGGTCCTGGCGGGCTTGGGCCTGACGAGCTTGTCGATGAACGCCCCGGCAATCCGAGCGGTCGGAGCAAGCTTGGCGGCGGCAACGCTCGCAGAGTGCGAAGCCTTGGCGGAGGCAACGCTGGCAACGTCAGACCCGACATCCGCCCGCGCGGCGGCGCGGCCCTGATACCCGACGCCGACCTGGCCGCCCGCGCCGCGGCCAGGGTCGGCCGGGCGGTTGGTCGCCCCAGGTCGCCTCTCTTGGGGCTCACCCGGCCGCTCTCCGCCCTGGGGCCCTGATCTCGACCACCAGAACAGCCAGCTCCACCGCCTCGCCCGAACGCGCCCCGACCAGAACAGCCAGCTCCACCGCCTCGCCCGAACGCGCCCCGACCAGCCCGGTCCGCCGCTGGCTCGGCTCGCCTTGCGGCCCCGGATCCCGCCGCCCGGCTCGCACGGCCAACCCACCCGGCCTGCCGACCAGCCCGGCCTGCCGCCCCGCCGCCGGTCCGGTTCGGCGATTTCCCGGGTGCTCGGCTCACCGGCCTGCAGCTGCAGTTCGCGCATCGCGGCGAAGAGCTGGCTCAACGCCTGGCCTGCCTGGCCTGCCGACTCGCCCGGTTTGCCGACCGGCCGACTCGCCCGCCGCGGTCCGAGCTGCCGTCCCACCCGGCTGCTGCCCGGCGCCGTCGCTGACCCGGTCCACGGCTCGGCCCGCTCGTTTCGCCCGAGCGCGAATCATCCCCGCCCGCGGGGGCGCCCCCCCACTTTCAGTCTATCGGTCATCACCGACAGTGCTGGCCTGTGCGAACCTTGATCAGCGTGGTTGTCCACATTGATCGAGGGGTGTGGGCAACCACGCCTCAAGGCCCACGAAGCCCGTAACTCCCCACCCGAAAAATCCCCGGCGAGTTGTCGATCCCGCCCGCGCCTGCTCGACGAAGAGGTGAGAAGCGAAGCACCCCGAGTCGAGAGGACCTCACCATGACCGCCACCATCGCCGCCCCGGCCGAAGCCGGCGAGGCCGAAACCGGCGAGGCCCGACCGAGCGGGGCCCAAGCAAACGAAGCTCAAGCGAACGAAGCCCAACCCGCGAGGGCTGGGCGGCGGGAGTGGATCGGGCTGGCCGTGCTGGCTCTGCCCACCCTGCTCGTCTCGCTCGACGTCTTCGTCCTCGTCCTCGCCCTTCCGAAGATCGCCACCGCGCTGCACGCCGATGGAACGCAGCAACTGTGGATCATGGACACCTACGGCTTCATGGTCGCCGGGTTCATGGTCACCATGGGGACGCTCGGCGACCGGATCGGGCGGCGGAAGCTGCTGCTCGTCGGGGCCGCCGCCTTCGGGCTGGCCTCCGTCGGGGCCGCCTTTGCGCCCAGTGCCGGGATGCTCATCGCCGCTCGGGCCGTGCTCGGGATCTCCGGGGCCACCCTTGCCCCCTCGACCCTCTCCCTGATCGGGACCCTCTTCAAGAACCCGCAGCAGCGCGCTCAGGCCATCGGGATCTGGGCCGGCTGCTTCACCGTCGGCGCCATCATCGGGCCGATGGTCGGCGGGCTCCTGCTCGAGCACTTCTGGTGGGGCTCGGTCTTCCTGCTCGGCGTCCCCGCCATGGTCCTGCTCCTCGTCATCGGCCCGAAGCTGCTGCCCGAATACCGCGACGCGCAGGCCGGCCGCCTCGATCTCCCCAGCGTCTTCCTCTCGCTCGCCGCCATCCTGCCCGCCGTCTACGGCGTCAAGGAGCTCGCCCGCGATGGCTTCCACCCCGTTCCGGCCGCCGCCCTGCTCGCCGGGCTGGCCGTCGGGTACGTCTTCTACAAGCGGCAACGCGCCCTGAAGGACCCGCTCGTCGACTTCAGCCTCTTCGCCGCGAAGGCCTTCCGGACCACGCTCGGCGGGATGCTCCTGTTCAGCATGCTCGGCGGCACCACCATGCTCTTCACCGCACAATTCCTGCAGGTCGCGCAGCACCTCTCGCCGGTCGGGGCCGCGCTCGGGCTGCTGCCCGGGATGGCCGCCTCCACCGTCAGCTTCCTCTCCGCGCCGCACCTCGCTCGGCGGATCAAGACGCACGTCCTCATCGCCGGTGGCGTTGCCCTCGCCGCGGGCGGCATGGCGATCCTCGCTCTCGCCGATCCCGCGGCCGGGCCGGGGTGGCCCGCGCTCGGGTTCGCCGTGACGTCGCTGGGGGTCGGGCCGATGGTCGCCCTCGGCACCGACCTCGTCGTCGGCTCGGTTCCGGAGCGGAAGGCCGGGGCCGCCGCGTCGCTGGCGCAGACCGTCAACGAGTTCGGCTACGCCATCGGCATCGCGACCGTCGGCACCCTCGGCAACGCCGTCGTCCGCGCGCACGGCTTCGCCGCCGGGCTGCACGTCGTCGCCGGGCTGGCCGCCGTGGCCTTCGCTTCCCTCGTCTGGTTCGTCGCGCGGAACCTGCGGACCGCCTGAACAGAAACGAAGGCCTCCCCACCCGATGCCTGGGTGGGGAGGCCTCCTTGACGCCGGGGGCAGAGGGGCCCCGGCTAGCCGAAGATGCCGCGCCGCGGGTGGCGGACGACCAGGGAACCGCCGTGGACGCGGCCGCTCAGCACGTAGCGCGGGTTGCCCATGCGGCCGTTGCTGCGCGTCTTGTCCTCCATCGAACCGAACTTGACGTCGCCGATCGCGTTGAGGTCCACCGCCGCGTGCTCCGGGATGATGATCTCGACCGAACCCCACTTGGCGTCCAGCTCGAGGTACACCACCGGCGACTGGACCTGGGCCTCGGTGAAGTCCAGCTTCGTCGAGCCGTACTTGTTGCGCACCACCAGCTGGGACGGCACCACCCACGGCCCGCCGCGGTGCAGCGACGAGTACTTCGCGTTCAGCTCGACCCGCTGCCCGCTCGGAAAGCCGCTGTAGCCGGCCGGTGCCGCGTACGCGGGCGCGGCGGCGAGGGCCGCGGCCGGGTGGTACAGGCCCGCGAGGTCGGCCAGCACCGCGTTCAGCTCGCCGCGCGTCCGCGACGCCAGCGCGCGGTCGGTGCGCTCGGTGAACTCGTCGAGGTCGATCATCCCGCGGCCGATCGCCTTCTGCAGCACGCCGACGACGTGTTCGCGCTCGTCGTCCGACACCCGGAGATCGCGCTCGCTCAACGGCTTGGTTTCGGTCACCGGTTCCGCCGCCGCGGTCTCTTCCTCGCCCATGCCCACGATGGTAGAACTGGATTTCACCAGGGAGATCGGGGGAAAACCCTGAACGGACCCGTAGTCCGCGCCATGGCCGCCGTCGCGGCCGCCCTCCTGCTGACCGGGTGCACCAACACCGCACCCCCGCCGCCGCCACCCCCGCCGGGGCCGCTGGCGGAACTCTCCGGCATCCAGGCGACCGGCGGCATCGGTGTCACCGCGCTGCTGCCGACCGTCGCCCCCACCCTGTTCGACGCCGACCGCGGCCCCGTCGCCACCCCGCCCGGCTACCCGGGCGGTGACGTCCAGCTCGATGTCGTGCGGGCCGGGACGCACGTCGTCCTGACGGTCCGCCCGATGTACCCGAAAGACCCCGAGCCCTTCGACATCCTCGAGTACACCGGGCCGTCGAGCCCGCCGCGGTCGCTCGGCAAGGCCTGGTCGGCGGGTCCGGACGCCGGTGGCGAAGGCCTGTGGCTGATCCGGCAGGACGCGCCGGACGACTGCCGCCTCCAGCACCTCTCGTTCGCCGGCGGCGAGCTCGGCCGCGGCCAGCCCGCCAGCTGCCGCACCCAGGTGCGGACCGAGACCCGGCACGGCCTGCTCATCACCATCAACGCCGACGCCGCCGAGTCGACCGACGCCCTGATCGAACCGGCGACCGGCCGCACGATCCGGCAGGCGCCGCGCATCCTCGGCGCCGCCGGCGACTGGCTGCTGCTCGACGGCCTGACCGACCTGACCCTGGTCGACCTGCGGGACAACAGCAGCAAGAAGCTCAGCCGGCCGTCGATCGGCTCGGCGCCCGCCGTGGTGCCGTCGCGCGAAGGAGCGATCTGGGCCGTCGACTTCGCGAACCCCGCCTACCGCGGCACCAGCACGCAGACGCGGGACCTCTGGCTGCTGCGCCCGGACGGGCCGACCTGGGACCACGCCCCGGGGATGCCGTTCGTCACCGAGCACCTCAAGCGCGGCGGCGGCTTCGGCTGGTCGGCGGCCGGGGACCTGGTGCTCGCCGACCGCGTCCTCGCCGCGTGGCACCCCGGCGAACCGCAGTGGCGGCTGAGCCGGGCCGCCCTGCCCGCCGGCACCTGGTCGGGCCTGGCGGTCGTGCCCTGAGGGTCACTCCTCGTCGAGGCCGTGCTCGATCGCGTACCGGGCCAGCTCGACGCGGTTGTGCAGCTGCAGCTTCCGCAGCGTCGACTGCACGTGGTTCTCCACCGTCCGGTGCGACAGCACGAGCCGCTCGGCGATCTGCCGCGCGGTCAGCCCCTTCGCGACCAGGCGCAGGACGTCGGTTTCGCGCTCGGTCAGCCGCGGCGGCTCCGCACCTTCGGCGGGCGCGTCGGCCATCCGCCGGTACTCCCCGAGCACCAGCCCGGCCAGGCCCGCGGTGAACACCGGGTCGCCGGCCGCGGTCCGGTGCACGGCGTCGACCAGCTCGACCGCGGACGCCGACTTGACCAGGTACCCGGACGCCCCCGCCTTCACCGCCTCCAGGACGTCCTTGTGCTCGCCGCTCGCCGAGAGCACCAGCACCTTCGTCGACGGCAGCGCCGCGGTGATCTCGCGGGTCGCGTCCACCCCGGAAGTGCTGCCCAGGTTCAGGTCCATCAGGACGACGTCCGGCTGCACGGTGCGGGCGATCCGCACCGCCGCCTCCGCGTCCGGCGCGGTCGCCCGGACGTCGAAGCCGTGTTCGGTCAGGTCTCGGGCCACCCCGTCGCGCCAGATCGGGTGGTCGTCGACCACCATGACGGAGATCCGCGGTTCGTCGCTCATCTCGCACCCCTCGTGCTCGGCACCCTGACCTCCCACTCCGTGCCCCGGCCGGGCCCGGTGTCGAGGGTCGCGCTCCCCCCGAGATCGCGGACCCGCCCCCGGATGGATTCCACCACGCCGAGGTGCCCGTCCGCGGCGGCTTGCTCGAGAACGCCGTCCGGTATGCCCGGTCCGTCGTCGCGGATGCTCACCACGACCTCGTCGCCGAGGTCCTCCAGCAGCACCCAGGCGTGCGCGTCCGGGCCCGCGTGCTTCTCGACGTTCGACAGGGCTTCGCGGGTCACGGCGACCAGTTCGCCCGTGACGTGCGCGGGCAGCTCGACGTCGTCCGCCGGCGCCGAGACCTGCACCGACGACGTCGCGAGCACCTGCAACGCAGCGCGCAGGCTCATCGTGCCGCTGTCGGTCAGCTGCACCGGCTCGGTCGTCACCAGCGACCTCAGCGCGATCTCCTGCTCGCCGGCCAGCCGGGCCAGCTCTGCCGCTTCGCCGCCGACCTCGTTGCCGCGCTTGCGGACCCGCGCGAGCACCTGCAGCACGCTGTCGTGGATCGACCGCGCCAGCCGCTCCCGCTCGGCCGTCGCCGCTTCCTTCCGCAGTGCCTGCTCCAGCCGCGCCGACGACCGGCGGGCCATCGTCGAAGCCATGCCGACCAGCAGGCCGGCGGCGGCGAGCAGGACGCCGTCGCGGGCGACGTCGAGGTCGAACTTCTCCCGCGCCAGCCCGGTCGCCACGCCGACCACCAGCCCGGCGAGCACCCCGCCGGACGCGCCGAACCGGGCGCCCGCGGCGACCGGCGGCACGGCCGCCCACACTGTGGTGATGAGCGGGACGTTGAGCGCGAACTGCGTGTCGCTGAGCACCCACGGGGAGCTCAGCAGCAGCCCGGTGGTGAACACGAGGTCGAAGACGACCAGCGACGGCGGCCGCGTCCGCTCGCGCAGGTAGAGGAAGCTGCTGACGACCGACCACACGGCCATCACGCCGAGGATCGTCCACGCCAGCCACTCGCGCCGGTACTCACCGCTCTGGACGATCACCGTGCCGCAGGCGAACGCCCAGGTGAGGAAGCGGAAGGCCAGCACGCCCCGCCACATGGGCGTGACGGGGTCGGGAGTCCGCCGGACGGTCACTTCTCGTCTTCGCCGCGCGTCGGCACTTCCGCCTTCGGGGATCCGGGTGTCGCGTCGTTCGGCTGCGCGGCCTGATCCGCGAGGACGTTCACCTCGGCCGGGTCCGGGTTCTCCTCGTGCAGCAGGGACCGGATGCCCGCGTTGAGCACGGCCAGGATCGGGACCGCCATCAGCGCGCCCGCGATGCCGCCCACGACGAGGCCGACGGTGATGGCGAGGACGACGGAGAGCGGGTGCAGCTTCACCGCGCGCCCGAGCAGCAGCGGCTGCAGCACGTGGCTTTCCAGCTGCATCACGCCGATCACGATGGCCAGCACGATCACCGCGCCGATGAAGCCGTTGGTGACCAGCGCGATCAGCACCGCGACCCCGCCGGTGATGACCGCGCCGATGATCGGGATGAACGCGCCGAGGAACACCAGCGTGGCCAGCGGGATCACCAGCGGTACGCCGACGATCCACAGGCCGATGCCGATGCCGACGGCGTCGACGACCGCCACGGCCGCCGTCGCCCGCACGTAGCTGACCAGCGACGCGAACCCGCGGCGCCCGGCGACGTCGACCCGGTTGCGGACCCGGCGGGGCGCGACGCGGACGAGGAACGTCCAGATGCCGTCGCCGCCGCTGAGGAAGAAGATGGTGATGAACAGCGTGAGCAGGAAGCCGGTGACGATCTCGCCGACCGTGCTCGCCGTGGTCAGCGCCGTGTCGGTGAGCCAGCTCTGGTTGTTCTGCAGGAAGCCGAAGACCTGGTTGATGAACTGCTGGATCTGCTCCTGGCGCAGGTGGATCGGTCCGTAGATCAGCCAGTCCTTGATCTGGGTGAGGCTCTCGTTGAGCTGCCGCTGCAGCTGGGGCAGGCCGCTCGAGAACTGCGTGACGACGAACGTCAGCAGCCCGCCCAGCACGGCCAGCCCGGCGATCAGCACGATCGCCGTCGCGAGTCCCCGCGGGAACCGGACCGCCACGAGCTTCTGCACGGCCGGCGCGAGCAGCGCCGACAGGAGCAGGGCGATGCCGAGCGGGATCACGACGACGGACAGGCGCCCGATCACCCAGCCCACGACGTACAGGGCCGCGGCCACCACGATCAACCGCCACGCGAGTGCGGCACTTATCCGTAGGCCCCGGGGGATCAGCCCGGTGACGTCCTCGTGCTCCGGCAGAAACGGGTCTTCACGTCGCGCGTGGGTCACCGGCTCACCGTAGCGGTTGCTCCGCCCGATTCGGCCGCTTTCCCGCGGCCGCGTCCGACACGCGTGACGGCCAGGGATGATCACCGACCGTCAGATCGGGCTACACCGTGTGTCTTTCACACGATGGGGGCATCAAGTCGTGTCGAGGGTGCGCGGCGCGGCGCCGGTTTGATTAGGTCGCTTCCGCAACGGCCGGATCACGAACCCGACACGAGGAGACCACCCAGTGGCGAACACGGCGACGAACGAGGGGCAGGGCGCGAAGCGCGTCGGCCGTCTCGTGTCGCGTGCGCTGCTGGTCCTGGGTGGCGCGATGGCGGGCACCGCCGCCGCGTGGTTCGTCTCCGACGCCGCCGCTTCCGCCGACACCGTCCAGGTGGGCACCGCCTCCGTCACCCCGGTCACCGACGCCACCGCCGCCGGGATCGGCGACGTGAACCGCGGCGCCGGGCACTTCGCGGGCGAGGTCGCCGGCTCGGTCGCCGACGCCGCCTGCCACCAGGACGCGACGACGTGGAGCGAGCCGCAGGCCCCGCGGTGCGGCCGCACCGACGCCGGCACGCTGCAGCACGAGGTCTCCGAGCACGTCAGTGCCTCGGTCACCGACCTCGCCGACGACGCGGTGCTGACCCCGACCCAGCGCACCCTCGGCGCGTTCGAGCACATCGCGCGCAAGCCGGAGGACACCCGCCAGGTCATCGAGGAGACCATCGCCCCCGCGCCGGCCACCGACTTCGGCCGCCAGGTGTGGCAGCTGCTCGACCCGGCCGGCCACGGCGACCTGGTCCCGCTCCCCGTCCTCCCGGGCGCCGCCCCGGTCGAGGAGGAGCCGGTGACCTCCGGTACCGGCGAGGTCGCGGGCACGCCCGCCGTCTCGACCGTCGAACTTCCCGCCGCGCTGCGAGCCGCGCTCGCGATGCCGGCGGGTGGACAGCACGACGGCACCGGTGCCGCGGGGGACTCCCGCGACGGGCACCGTGACCTGCCGTCGCCGCTGACTCCGGCGCAGCTTCCGATCGCGCCGGCCGTCCCCACCGCCCCGGGTGGCACCACGGCCCCCGGTGGACACCTCGACGGCTTCAACTTCGGCGTCCCCTTCTGGACGACCGAAGCCGTCGACTCCGCTGTCGCGGCGATGAGCCGCGCCGGCCTGCGCCACTCGCTGCGCACCCCGGGCGAACAGCCCGGCGTCACTCCTGACTGAACACCTCCCTTCACGGGTCGCTGAGGCGTCCACGTCCGTCCTTCGCTGACGGCTTGGCGTCCGCGCAATCCCCGTGACACGGCGGTGCGCTTTTTCGCGCCCGCACGAAGTTCCACCTCCCCCTGGTGCGGCTCGGACCTTTCCGATTTCGACGAGCGCACCCCCATGAACCCGCAAGGGAACCCGAAATAAAGGAGAAAAACCCCATGCAGACGTGGGCAAAGCGCGGACTCCAGACCGCATTTGTCACGGGTGGGTTGCTGATGCTGGGCACCGGCATCGCCTCGGCTGACGAGAACGTCAACCCTGACACCCCTGCCTCGCCGCTCGACCTGAACGTCACGGCTCCGATCCAGGAGTCCAACAACGCGGTCGGCACCCCCTTCGGCCAGCTGGACCTGCCCGCCGGGCAGACGGAGCTGAGCACCAAGCCGGTCACCAAGGCCGCGAACGAGGCTGCGAAGCAGCTCGACGACGCGAGCCCGATCAGCGAGAGCACCCTCGGCGGTGTCTCCAAGGCCGACGGCGCGGGCAAGTTCACCCCGAGCCACAACAACCTCAAGGGCAACAAGGTCACCGGTGACCTCGTCGTCCCGATCCAGATCGTCGACAACGCCATCGGCGTCATCGGCGACGCGAACGTCCAGGGCGGCGACCACTCGCAGACGTGGACGCACGACCAGGACGTCAAGACGACCGGCAAGGACTCCAGCCTCGCGGGCAACGCCGTCGTCCTCGACTGGGCGCTCCCCGTCCAGATCGCCGGCAACGGCGGCGGGGTCGCCGGCGGCACCGGCCGCGTGACCGGTGGGTCGGCCAGCCAGAGCACCACCGAGACCGGGGACGTCGACACCAACGGCGACGGCTCCGCGCTCTCCGGCAACGTGGTGGCGGGCCAGTTCGCCACCCCGGTGCAGGTGACCGGGAACGCCGCTTCCTACCTGCTCGGCAACGGGCAGAGCCACGGCTACTCGGCCGACACCGTCGCCACCTCCGGTGGTTCGCTGCTGAGCTCCGGCGACCAGGCCTCCGGGTCGGGCAACGTGGTCGGCGCGCCGATCGCCCTGCCGGTCAAGTTCAACTGCAACTCCGGTGCGGTGTGGGGCTCGCTGTCGAACTCCGACGGCTGCAACACCTCCGCCGACGCCACGGCCGGGGCCACCCGCAAGGGCAGCCTGGGCATCCCGACCTACCTCGAGACCAGCGGCGACGACTCGTTCCTGTCCGGCAACGGCGGGGCGGCCTCGCTCTCCCCGATCGCGAACGTCGCGGGTGTCGCGGGCTCGTGGATCGGCAACGCCTCGGCGGGCATCCCCAGCGCCGGCAGTTCCTCCAGCACTGTCGACTCGGGTGGCTTCGTCAAGACCACCGGTGACGACTCCAGCGGGTCGGGCAACGTCCTCAACCCGTCGGTCGCGCTGCCGGTCGAGGCCTTCGGCATCGGTGGCACGTACATCGGCCAGGCGAACGCGGTCCACGACAACACGACCGACGCCAACGCCGGCAACGGCAGCTACACCAAGGGCAACGGCGCCTTCCTCGGCGGCAACATCGTCAACACCCAGGCCGCGGGCGCGCCCGAGGTCTTCGGCATCGGCGGCAGCCACATCGGCAACGCGACCGGCACGGCGACCGAGGACAAGACGGTCACCGCCGGGGCGTACGACGGCACCCAGGGCGCCAACTCGTCCGGCTCGGGCAACGTCGTCCAGGTCCCGGTGGGCCTGCCCGCCGAGGTCTTCGGCATCGGTGGCTCGTTCATCGGCCAGGGCTCCGGCGCGGCCGACGAGACCAAGGTCGTCTCCGGCGGCGGCGGTGGCAGCACCGTGGACGACGGCGGCTTCCTGAGCTCGAACCTGGGCACCGTCCCGCTGTCGACCCCGGTGCAGGCGGCCAACATCGGTGGCGCCCTCATCGGCCAGGGCCACGGCAAGGGCTCGACCGACACCACGTCCAACGCGGGCGGCGACGTCAAGGCCCACGGCCCGGCGGGTGCCGGCGCGGGCAACATCGTCGAGGCCCCGGTCGCGCTGCCCGTGCAGGCGATGGGCGTCGGTGGCGCCCTCGGCGGCATCGGCACCGGCGAGAACGACAACATCACCGACGCGACGGCGGGCGGCGACGCCGTGACCGACGGCCGCGACGGTGCGCTGACCGGCAACATCGTCAAGGCCCCGATCGCGGGCGCCGGCTCGGTCTTCGGCGACGGGATCGCTGCGGCCGCGCTGGGCACCGGCAAGGGCACCAACGACGTCGAGTCGGAGGCGGGCGGCGACGCCACCACCAGTGGCGACCGCGGCAGCGTGGCCGGCAACATCGTCGGTGTCGACCCGCTCGCGGTGGCGCAGGTCTTCGGGGACGCCGCCAGCGTGGCGGGCGTCGCCAAGGGCGCCGGCATCAACATGACCGAGGTCGAGAACGCGGGCGACGACACCACCTCCGGTGTCGAAGGCGCGATCTCGGGCAACATCCTCGACCTGCCGGTGACCGCGATCGCGCAGCTGTTCGGCGACGCGGTGACCGTGGGCGGCGTGGCGCACGCCATCGGCGACAACACGCTGACCACGCACAACGGTGGCAAGGCCGTCACCGCCGGCGACCAGTCCGCGCTGTCGGGCATCAACGCCTACCACGCGTTCGCGCTCCCGGTGCAGATCTTCGGCGTGCCGCTCGAGCTGCTCGGGGTCGCCACCGCGCACGCGACGGACATGACCAGCATCGACGACGAGGCCGCGGACCCCATCGCGTTCCCGGCCGAGGGTTCGGAGCTGGCGGCGGACGAGCTGCCGTCGCTGGCCGCGCTCCGCAGCGGCCTGCCCACCCAGGGCGGCCTGCCGTCGGTGGACGGCCTGTCCGGCAAGCTGCCGGTCGCCGGCCTGGTCGGCGGTCTGCCCTCGCTCGACGGGCTGACCGGCGCGCTGCAGACCAGCAACCTGTCCACCGAGGGCCTGGCCACCCAGGGCCTGCCCATGAGCGGGCTGCCGATGGCGGCCGGCCTCGCCAGCAACCTGCCGACCGCCGGGCTGCCCACCCAGGGCCTGCCCGCGCTGCCGGTCGCGGCTCCGCTGGCCACCCAGCGCGCTGACGTGCCGTCGGTGACCAGCCCGCTGTCGGGTGTCTCGACCCTCCCGGCCCCGGCGCTGCCGAAGCCGGCCCTGCCGACCGTCCCGGCGCTGCCGGTGAACGGCCTGGCGTCGCTGGGCACCCTCGGCGGCCACGGCACCGAGCGGGCCGACGTGCCGGCCGCGGGCCTGCCCATCGCCGCTCCGGCGCTGCCGGCCCTGGGTGGCGTTCCGGCGCTGCCGAAGCCGGCCCTGCCGGCGCTGCCCACCGCGCTGCCCGCGGTGAACGGCCTGTCGTCGCTGGGCTCGCTCGCGGGCCACGGCACCGAGCGTGCGGACGTGCCGGCCACCGGCC